>CAYUNQ010000268.1:0-2914 GCA_964446185.1 uncultured Marinobacter sp.
GGAGCGGAGCGTACATGGACGTATTCACAGCGTGTTTCAGAAGCCCCACCCCGCCGGCCGCCCCACTCCAAACCAAGCGGCAGGGAGATCCCGAACACCGAACCAAGAGGCCCGGAGAACCAAAACACCCAAGCCCAAAATCAGGATTTGTACTTCCGAAGCTCCAACCGCGCCACCATCGCTCGATGAACCTCGTCCGGGCCATCGGCCAACCTCAGAACCCGAGCGTAGCCGAACAGCGCCGTCAGCGGGAAATCATCATCGCTGACACCAGCGCCGCCATGAATCTGAATTGCGTCGTCAACAATCTGCTGCAGCATCTTCGGCACCACCGCCTTGATCATGGAGACTTCCTGCAAGGCACCCATGATGCCCTTGGTATCCAGCGCCCACGCGCATTTCAGGGTCAACAAACGGGCCTGTTCGATGTTCATCCGGGCATTGGCGATGATGTCCGGGTTGCCACCCAGCTTGGCGATCGGGCGGCCGAAGGCTTCTCTGGCCATGGCGCGTTTGATCATGATCTCCAGGGTTCTTTCGGCCGCACCAATAGCACGCATGCAGTGGTGTACACGTCCTGGCCCCAAACGGCCCTGGGCGATTTCAAAGCCGCGGCCGGGGCCGGCGATGATGGCGCTTTTGGGCAAACGTACGTTGTCGAACAGTACCTGGCCGTGGCCGTAGGGCTCGTCGTAGGCACCGAAGACCGGCAACATGCGCTCAACGGTGATACCCGGGGTGTCCAGGGGCACCAGCACCATAGAGTGGCGGCGGTGTTTCTGGGCGTCCGGGTCGGTTACACCCATGAAGATGCCGACTTTGCAGTCCGGGTGGCCGATGCCGGTGCTCCACCATTTTCGGCCGTTGAGGACGACTTCGTCGCCTTCAACGGTGGCGGTGGCTTCCATGTTGGTGGCGTCTGAGGAGGCAACCGCCGGTTCGGTCATGCAGAAGGCTGAGCGGATTTCGCCACTCAGCAGTTTTGGCAGCCACTCGGCTTTCTGTTCGTCCGAGCCATAGTGGATCAGCACTTCCATGTTGCCAGTGTCCGGCGCGTTGCAGTTGAAGATTTCCGGGGCGATGAAGCTGCGGCCGGTTTCTTCGGCAATCAGGGCGTAGTCGGAGTTCAGCAGGCCGCAGCCGTATTTGTCGTCCGGGAAGAACATGTTCCACAGGCCCTGGGCCTTGGCCTTCTCCTTTAGTTCTTTGATGACCGGCAGCACGACCCAGCGGTTGTCCAGGGAGGCAAGCTCCTTGTGGTACTGCTGTTCAATGGGAAAGATCTCGTCACGCATGAACTGTTTCACGCGTTTGAGGTAATCCTGGCCTTTCTCGGAAATGTTGAAATCCATGGTGCAGCTCCTCGCGCTTGCCTGCCCCGTTAGGGACACACTTTCAGTCAGATGGCGAACAGTCTAGGAGCCCATATGCTATTACGCGACTGAATTGTTCTTATCATTTATCATTAGCACCACTAATTCAGATAACGGATGCCCATCATGGCCCTGAATCGACTGGACCTGAACCTGCTGCATGTTTTCGACACCATCTACCGGGAAGGCAGCCTGACCCGTGCCGCCAGGGCCCTGCACCTGACCCAGCCCGCCATCAGCCATTCCCTGGCCCGGTTGCGGGATCATTTCAACGATCCACTGTTTACCCGCCAGGGCAACCAGATGGTGCCCACGCCGCTGGCCCGGAGGTTTCTGGAGTCCATGCGTCCGGGACTGAATCAAATCCAGAGTGCGGTGAATCAGTTTCACGCCTTCGACCCGGCCACCCAGCGTAAAACCTACTCGCTCGGTTTGCGGGATGTGCTGGAGTCCACCTTTCTGCCTCAGTTGATGAACCGGCTGGAGCCTTATCCGGAAATGGAGATCGTCAGCCAGCGGGTGGCCCGGCGGGATATGGAAACCCTGCTGGCGGCGGGCAAGCTGGACTTTGCCATTGATGTTCTGCTGCCGGTGAGCAATCACACCAGCCATGAATTATTGCGGCAAGACAGGCTGGTGGTGCTGGCCCGTGAAGGGCACCCGGTGGTGAAGTCAGGGCTGGATATGGACGCCTACCTGGCGGCGAAACACGTGCTGGTGTCGTCCCGAACCGAGGGGCCGGGCATCGAGGATTTCGAGCTGTCACGCCGTGGCGTGCAACGCCACATCCGGCTGCGCTGCCAGCACTACTATGCCGCCTGCCGGGTGGTGGAAAGTTCGGACCTGCTGCTGACCATGCCGGAAACCTACGCCCGCATTATCGCCGAGCGTTCCCACATTCAGGTGATGAGCCCGCCGGCACAGCTGCCGTCGCTGGACGTTCACCTATACTGGCATAAGGCCTACGAAGGCGAACCGGCGCTGGTGTGGCTCCGGGACCTGCTGCGGAGCCTGTCGGGGGCTCAGTAAGCCCCGACCAGCATCAGAAAACCGAAAAAGCCGGTGGCGGTAATGGCCAGGGACACCGACACAATCCCGAACCCCCACCAGATGGCGGCGCCATCCGAAATGTTCACACCGTGGCCCCGCAGGGTGCGATAGAAAGCCCAGGGGCCCAGTACAAAGGCACCGACAACGGCAAACACCAGCCCGATGGCAATGCCGGCGAAGGTCCAGGTGGCCAGCACCATGGCCCGGTCAGAGGTCTGGTCGGTTACATCGTGGTGCTCCAGGAACTTCTTGCAGAAGAACCACACCAGGGCAAACAGTGCGGCCACAAACACCAGGCCGCCAATCAGGGTTATTATCCGGTACAGCACGTGGGTATCCTGTTAAAACGTCATTAATCGGGGAACACCGGTTCGGGCAGGCATTCGAATCCGGGGCGTGCGAAAAGGTAGCCCTGGTACAACGCAATGCCCTGGGAACGCAGCCAGTAATACTCTTCGGGAACTTCCACCCCCTCAGCCACAATCCGGCTG
>CAYUNQ010000269.1:0-2878 GCA_964446185.1 uncultured Marinobacter sp.
AGCGAATCCAGCATGCTCTGCTCGCCTTTGAAGGTTTCAGAGACCAGGTATTTCATGCTGGCCATTGGCCACTCGCAGATCCAGGTGCCGGAATGGCGTGGACAGGCACTGCCAAAATGTTAGTGCCCCCTGTCCTTGCTCGACTGAGCGCAGCCATGAGGGCACGGCCGGCATTTTCTTGCTAGCATGTGCCAGCGCCTCGTCAGGGGCCCATCCATTCACCAACCATTACGGAAAGTCATGGAAGCCCAATACAACCAAACCATCCATTGGCTGGAACAGTACCCCCAGCTTTACACCCTGATAAGTCTGACCCTTCTGATCATTGCCGCCTGGCTCGCCAACTGGATCGTCAAACGCATCCTGGTGCGCGGTCTGGTACACCTGCTCAAGGCCAGCCCGATAGGCCGGGAGCAGTCCCTGGAAAACGCCAAGTTCATCTCGCGGCTGGCCAACATTATCCCGGCCATTGTGCTGTCGGCCGGTATCGTGCTGATTCCCGGCCTGCCCGAGGCGCTGATCACCGTGGTGCGCAACGTCTGCGGGGCCTTCATCATCCTGACCATAGCGCTGGCCATTACCAACGTGCTGACGGTGGTCAACGACATCTATGAACGCCGGCCACACGCGCGCAGCAAGCCGATCAAGGGCTACATCCAGCTGGTCAATATCGTCATCTACTCGATCGCCACCATCCTGATCATCGCCACCCTGATCGACCGATCTCCGCTTATCCTGCTGTCCGGTCTGGGTGCCATGGCCGCGGTACTCATGCTGATCTTCCAGGACACCCTGCTGTCTCTGGTGGCCAGCGTGCAGATCAATTCCAATGACATAGTGCGCGTGGGCGACTGGATCGAGATGCCGGCGCTGAACGCCGACGGTGACGTGATCGACATCTCCCTGCACACGGTCAAGGTGCAGAACTGGGACAAGACCATCACCACCATCCCGACCAAACGCCTGATCAGTGATCCCTTCAAGAACTGGCGTGGCATGCAGGAGTCCGGCGGGCGCCGCATCAAGCGCGCCCTCATGCTGGATCAGCAGAGCGTGCATTTCCTGGATGATCGGGAACGTGCCCACCTGCACCGCTTCCGTCTGCTGGATGAGTATCTGAGCGCCAAGGAGGCGGAGATCGCGGAGTGGAACGCCAGGCTGGAGGAAAGCGGCCAGGAGCCGGTGAACACCCGCCGGATCACCAATATCGGTACCTTCCGCGCCTATGTCGAGCGCAGCCACCCCGGTATCCATCAGAACATGACCCTGATGGTGCGACAACTGGCGCCCACCCCGGAGGGACTGCCGCTGGAGCTCTACTGCTTCACCAATACCGTGGCCTGGGTCAACTACGAGGGCATACAGGCGGACATCTTCGACCACCTGTTGGCCATACTGCCGGAGTTCGGGCTGCAGGTGTATCAGGCCCCGAGCGGCCAGGACATGCGGGAAATGGGTACCGCCGGACGAACCAACCCTGACGCCGGGGTTTCCTCCCTCGGCTGAGCCTGTTCGGCGCACCTGCGGGTGCGCCGATTTATGGCGGCACAGACAGGCGGACCTGCGCCGCCAAACCCGGACTGGTGGCCCACGATTATCTGCGCCACACCGGAGCCAGTCAGGCCATCGAGGCCGGCGGGTATAACCTGCTTTCCGTCAGACAATACCAAGGGCCATGTTCACTGCATCGCGAATTTCCCGGTATCGCCCGGCATCATTCGCCAGAGTTTCCAGGTTATCTTCCGGGAAGATTTCCTTGAGCTTATTCCGGGCTTCGTCTTTGGTGAACACCGCAGGCAGCAACTGCTCCAGCGCTCGCAACATCACTTCCGGCGAAACCGAGGCCCCGGGCGATGCGCCCAGCAAGGTGCCATAGGTCTTGTCGCTGGAAACGATAATCTCGGTGCCCATCTGCAGGTCGCCATCTTTTATGATCTGTACCCGCTGCCCGGCTTCCACGGCTTGCCAGTTGAACTTATCACCAAGCCCGGGGGCGAATTTCTCCAGCGAATCCAGCATGCTCTGCTCGCCTTTGAAGGTTTCAGAGACCAGGTATTTCACCAGCGGGAAGTTCTCTATGGCCACGCTCAACAGGCCTGGAATGTCGTGCAGGCGCATGGAGCGGAGGTAATCAACAAAGCCCCGGCCTTTTTCAAGAACCGGTTTGAACGAGGCAAACGGCCCGAATAACAGGTAATGCTGGCCATTGGCCACTCGCAGATCCAGGTGCGGAACAGACATCGGTGGAGCGCCCACTTCCGCCCGGCCATAGGTTTTGGCGCGGTATTGGTCAGCCTGCTCCGGCGTAACCGGCGCCTGCAGAAAGCGGCCGCCCACCGGAAAGCCGGCGAAACGTCTGGCAAACGGCAAATGGCTCCGCTTCAGAAGCGGGAAGGCGCCACCACCGGCTCCCACAAACAGCACATCGGCCTTGTACTGGGTTGCGGTGCCATTACGTTCGGTTTCCAGCAGCCAACTACCGGCCGGCGTGCGGTGAGCGCGCTTTACATGCACGCCGTATTCGATGGGTATGCCCAGCTGATTTGTGGCGTAGGCCGCCATCTGTTCGGTCAGTGAGCCAAAATTCACATCTGTGCCGGTTTCAATTACCGTGGCCGCCATCTTTTCATGGCGTGGGCGGCCCTCCATGGTGTAGGGGATCCAGCTTTTTATCTCATCGAAATCCTCCGAGTAACGCATGTGCTCGAAGAAATGATGGCCAGACATCTCTTTATAACGGAGTGCCAGCTCATCGATGAACGATTCTGAAACCAGGGTGCAATGCTTGGTCTGATTGATGAAACTGGCCGGCTCTTTAATGGCGCCCTTTTTGACCAGATACGCCCAGAACTGTTTGGCAACGTTGAACTGGGCGTGG
>CAYUNQ010000270.1:0-2863 GCA_964446185.1 uncultured Marinobacter sp.
GTAGCCGTCCTGGCCAAACACCATGCGTCCGGCAAAATGCCGGGTGGTGTTGCCTCGCGGCGAGGCTTCGAAAATCACCTCCGCATCACTCAACGCCTTGCCGTCAAACCTGGCCCGGGCTACCCGGGTGGTCATGCCCTCACGATTTTTGTGGGCATAGCTGAGAAACAGCATCTGGTTATCTTCAAACTCCGGATGCAGCAATACATCCAGCAGGCCGCCCTGGCCGGCAACTACCAACTCGGGCACACCAGTAACCGGCTCCTTGTGCAGCTCCCCGTCGCGAATCACCCGAAGCCGGCCGGCCCGTTCGGTGACCAGTTGCGAGCCGTCTGGCAGGAAGGCGAGGCTCCAGGGGTGTTCGAGGTTGTCTGCAACCACCGCCAGTTGAAAGCGAAGGTCATCGGCCTCATAAATATCAGCAACGCCGGCTGCCGCCGTGTGGGCCAGAAAAGGAGCAAGCAGCAACAAAGAGATGCGGCCGTTCATGGCAAAAGACTCCTGAGAGGATCAACTTAGTCAACCATAGCACCGATTTACGACTCCCGCGGCCCGCGCAGTATTTTCCACTATTCTGGCCAAAACTGTCGTCACCAACCGCTACACTGAAACGTTCAGAATAAACGCGAAGGAGGTGTGTAATGCCAAGTCGTTATCAGGATTTTCATTTGCAGCCGCTGGCGGGCGAATGGCGGGAAGGCAGCAGTGACAAGCTTCGCCCGGTGCTGAACCCCTATTCCGGAGAGGAATTGGTGAGCATTCGCCTGGCGAATTCTGAAGACCTGGATAAGGCATACCGTATGGCTCAGGCTACCCAGCAAGAGTGGGCCAACCGGGCACCTTCCGAGCGATCCGGGGTCTTGCTTCGGGCCGTATCGATCTTCGACGAGCGTAAAGAAGAAATCATCGACTGGCTGATCCGCGAATCCGGCAGCACCCGCCTGAAGGCAATGGTGGAGTGGGGAAGCGCCCGGGCAATCACCCAGGAAGCAGCCAGTATGCCGGCCCGGGCCCACGGCTATACCATGGCCAGTGATATTCCGGGCAAGGAAAGCCTGGTCTACCGGCGGCCATTGGGGGTGGTTGGTGTGATCAGCCCCTGGAACTTTCCCCTGCACCTTTCACAGCGTTCCGTAGCACCGGCGCTGGCGCTTGGTAACGCGGTAGTTATCAAGCCTGCTAGTGATACACCGGTTACCGGCGGCCTTTTACTCGCCCGTATTTTCGAAGAAGCCGGGCTGCCTGAGGGTGTGCTGAGCGTTGTGGTAGGGGCCGGTTCGGATATTGGTGACGACTTTGTGGCCCACCCGACCCCTGCGCTGATTTCGTTTACCGGATCGACCCCTGTGGGTAAAAACATCGGCCGCATTGCCACCGGCGGAGACTACATCAAGAAGGTCGCGCTGGAACTCGGTGGCAACAGTCCGTTTGTGGTGCTGGATGATGCCGATGTGGAGCAGGCCGCGAAGGCTGCGGTGTTCGGTAAATTCCTGCATCAGGGCCAGATCTGCATGGCCATTAATCGGATTATTGTGGACCAGAGCCGCTACGATGAATTCGTGGCCGCTTTTGTCGCCCAGGTAAAAACGCTGAAGGTGGGCGACCCTTCCGACATCGAAACGGCTATCGGCCCGATCATCAACCAATCCCAGCTTGAAGGCCTGCAGAAAAAGATTGCAGACGCCAAGGCGCAAGGCGCTACCGTATTGCTTGAGGGCGATGTGAGTGGGCAGGTGCTTCCTCCCCATGTATTCGGTGATGTGACGCCGGATATGGAGTTGAGTGCCGAAGAGATCTTCGGGCCGATTGCCGGCATCCAGAAAGCCCGGGACGAGCAGCATGCCCTGGAGCTTGCCAATGGCACAGAGTTTGGTTTGTCCAGTGCGGTGTTCAGCGGCGACCCCGAGCGCGGCTTGAGCTTTGCCAGAAAGGTGCGGGCGGGGATGACCCATGTGAACGATATGCCGGTGAACGACGAAGCCGCCTTGCCGTTTGGTGGCGAGAAGAATTCCGGACTGGGCCGTTTTAACGGTGACTGGGCCATCGAGGAATTCTCAACGGTGCAGTGGGTCAGTGTGCAACGCACACCCAGACAATACCCGTTCTGAACCGGCGCATTTTCTGAATTGAGCGAGCCCCGGCCCAGTCTGTCGGGGCGTTACTGTGTACAAGGAGACTTCCATGGAAATCAAAGCTGCAGTAACCCACAAACAGGGTGAGGCATTCAAACTGGAACCGGTGGAGCTGGCCGAACCGGCGCTCGGCGAGATCCGGGTCCGGATTGTGGCAACTGGGGTTTGCCACACCGATGCCGTAGCACGGGATCTGGGTATTGCCCCTTTTCCAATCGTTCTGGGCCACGAAGGAGCCGGTGTGGTGGATGCAGTGGGCGAGGGCGTGACCGACCTGAAACCGGGCGATCACGTAGTGTTGTCATTTGCCCATTGTGGCGGCTGTGGCAACTGCCTGACTGGCCACCCGACCGTGTGTGACACATTTAACGATCTGAACTTTGGCGGCGCCATGGATGATGGCAGCCACCGGCTGAGTCAGGGTGATCAGGAGCTGGCCACGTTCTTCGGTCAGTCATCCTTCGGCACCTATGCGGTGGTCAGTGCCCGTAACGCCGTTAAAGTGGATCCTGAGGTGGACCTGGCCCTGCTGGGGCCGCTGGGCTGCGGTATTCAGACCGGAGCCGGAACCGTGCTGAACCGCCTGAAGCCGGATTTTGGCTCCAGCATTGTGGTGTACGGGTGCGGTGCGGTTGGCCTGAGTGCTGTCATGGCTGCCCGTATCGCCGGTTGCCAGCACATTGTTGCCGTGGATGTTCACGACAGTCGCCTTGAGCTGGCTCGGGAACTGG
>CAYUNQ010000271.1:0-2854 GCA_964446185.1 uncultured Marinobacter sp.
AAGGCGCGGAAGTGGTACAGAACACCATCCGCGGCATGGACAATATCCGGGAGCAGATCCAGGAAACCTCCAAGCGGATCAAGCGCCTGGGTGAATCCTCCCAGGAAATCGGCGACATCGTATCGCTGATCAACGACATCGCCGACCAGACCAACATCCTGTCCCTGAACGCAGCAATCCAGGCCTCCATGGCCGGTGACGCGGGCCGGGGCTTCGCGGTGGTTGCGGACGAAGTTCAGCGCCTGGCGGAACGTTCCTCTGCCGCAACCAAGCAGATTGAAGCGCTGGTTAAGACGATCCAGTCTGACACCAACGAAGCGGTTATCTCCATGGAACACACCACCGCCGAGGTGGTCCGTGGTGCCCGTCTGGCCCAGGACGCGGGTATCGCCCTCGAGGAAATCGAGAACGTATCCATGTCCCTGGCGGAGCTGATCCAGAACATCTCCAACGCGGCACGCCAGCAGTCGTCCTCTGCGGCGCACATTTCCAACACGATGAACGTTATCCAGGAAATCACCTCGCAGACCTCTTCCGGTACCAACGCCACGGCGAAATCTATCGGTAACCTGGCTGAAATGGCCTCTGAACTGCGGTCCTCTGTTGCCGGCTTTACTCTGCCGGATGAAGACCAGGCTGATCTGGCACAGGACGAAGACAGCAACGTTCCGGTGGTCAGCTGATCACCGGCCCGGGGCAGATGACGGTTTATGGCTCAGATGCATAACCAACTGTCAGCCACCGAAGGAATCTGGGCACTGCGCCGGCTTCCGGATATGGATGAGGCGCAGTTCAACCAGTGGCAGACGTTGCTGGAGCACCGTACCGGTATGGCCCTGACGGCCGATCGCCGCTCCTTCCTGGAAACCAACCTGGGTATCCGGATGCGGGAAATCGGCTGCAGCAGCTACCAGGCCTATTACGAGCAGATCGTATCCGGCCCGAACGCCATCCGGGAATGGGCCACGCTGGTTGACCGCCTGACGGTTCAGGAAACCCGGTTTTTCCGGGATTCCGATGCCTTCAGGCTGGTAGCGGATTACGTACTGACACGGCCCCGGGAACAGCTGAGAAAGCGTGCACTGGAAGTCTGGAGTGTGGGTTGCTCCACCGGAGAAGAACCCTACACCCTGGCGATGATTCTGAACGAGTGCATGAAGCAGCTGGAGCTGCAGCCCCTGTTCGGGGTGACTGGCTCGGACATCAGCCAGCCGGCCATCGAGAAGGCGCGGCAAGGCCAGTACAGTGCCCGTAAATTGCTGGGCATGGATGAAGTCCTGCAAGCCAGGTACTTCCGCCCCGCTGAACGGAATACCGTGGAAATTGTAAACAGCATCCGTGACCGGGTCTGCTTTACCAGGCTCAATGTACTGGACCTGGCCAATGCACCCATGCACGGCATGAACATTATCTTCTGCCAGAACCTGCTGATCTACTTTCGCCGCTGGCGCAGGCGGGACATCGTCAAAAGGCTCGCAGAGCGTCTGGCACCGGGGGGCTTACTGGTGCTTGGCCAGGGTGAACTGACCGATTGGCAGCCACCGGGCCTGCAGAGGGTTCCCTCGGAACATGTACTGGCGTGGATCAAGCGCCAGTCCGACGAAGAATAACCGGAGTGGTTATGGGCAATCACCATGACAGTATCGCCCTCGACTGGGTTCGGGGCGAAATACAGGACACGCTGACCCAAGGCCAGCATGCACTGGAAGCGTACGTCGAAAATCGCGACGACACCGCTCGCCTGCGCTTCTGCCTGAACTATCTGCACCAGGTACACGGTACCCTGCAGATGGTGGAACTCTACGGTGCAGCCCTGCTCACCGAAGAGATGGAGAAGCTGACCCAGGCCATTCTGAACGAATCCGTCACCAGCGTTGACGATGCCGTTGAAGTGCTGATGCAGGCCATCCTGCAGCTGCCGCAATACCTCGAGCACCTGGGCAGCAGCCGGGATGATTTCCCGATGGTACTGCTGCCACTGCTGAATGACCTTCGCGCCGCCCGCGGCGACACGCTGCTGTCCGACACCTCTCTGTTCAAGCCTGACCTGACCCCCTCCCGGCTCCAGGTCAGCGCCAGCATTGCCGAGCGGCTGCAGGACCCGAAAGTACTGGGGCACCTGCGCAAACTGCGGCAGATGTACCAGTTTGCCCTGGCCGGAGTGGTGCGTGAGGAAAGCCTTGCAGCCCACTTCAACTACATGCAGAAGGTCCTTCAGCGCCTGATTCGTCTGTGCCAGAGAACCCCGAGGGGCGAACTCTGGAAAGCCGCCAGTGCCTTTATTGATACCCTCCAGGCCGGGGCCAACCCGGTCAACACAGCGGTCAAATCCCTGCTGAGGGAAATCGACGTTGAAATCCGCCGGCTCACCGACGAGCACAGCACCATCCTGCAACAACCGGTGCCCGAGGCCCTGTTCAAGCACTTGCTGTATTACGTCGCCCGCGCCCGGGACCTTGACCTTCCGCAGGTCAAGGCCCTGCGCGAGGCCTATCAGCTCGACAGTGCCCTGCCCTCTGACAGCGACGTAGACGCCGCCCGCTCCCGGGTCTCCGGCCCTGGCCGGGATGCCATTCATTCGGTGGTAAGCGCCCTGAACGAAGAGCTGGCGCGCCTGAAAGACCAGCTCGACCTGTTTGTGCGAGCGGAGTTCCGCCAGAACAATGAACTGGAAGAGTTGCTGCCCGGTATGCGCCAGGTTGCCAACACCCTGGCGGTACTGGGCCTTGGCATTCCGCGCAAGGTGGTGACCGAGCAGATCGAACTGGTCGAAAGACTCAGTGTGCAAACCGAAACTGTTGACGACGGCACCCTGATGGACATTGCCGGTGCGCTTCTGTACGTCGAAGCCAGC
>CAYUNQ010000272.1:0-2851 GCA_964446185.1 uncultured Marinobacter sp.
GAGCATCGCCCTTACAAGGCGAGGGTCGCAGGTTCGATCCCTGCACCACCCACCAGTTTTGAAGAAAAGCAGATCCAAGCGGATCTGCTTTTTTTTTGCTTCTTACTTACCAATCAGTGACTGACCGCATACCCGCACCACGTTGCCGTTCACGCCGGCAGAGGCCGGGTTGCAGTACCAGGCGATGGCTTCGGCAACGTCTACCGGCTGGCCGCCCTGAGACAGGCTGTTCATGCGCCGGCCCGCTTCGCGGATGGTAAAGGGCATGGCCGCGGTCATCTGGGTTTCGATAAAGCCCGGGGCGATGGCGTTAATGGTGATGCCGTTCTTCAGATGCTTCGCCATCGACTCCACATAGCCGATCACACCGCTCTTGGCGCAGGAGTAGTTGGTCTGGCCGAAGTTGCCGGCGATACCGCTGATGGAGGAAATGCACACAATCCGGCCGTTGTCGCGCATCAGGTTGCGCTCAGCCAGTTCCTCGTCGATCAGCTCCTCGGCAGTCAGGTTTACCGCGATGGTCATGTCCCAGAAGTGCTCCGGCATATTGCCGAGGGTTTTGTCGCGGGTGATACCCGCGTTGTGGACCACAAAATCCACGCCACCGGTTTCTTTTTCGATGAAATCGGCAATCAGTTTGGGGGCCTTTTCATCGGTGATGTCGCAGGCCAGAGCCTTGCCTTTGATGGCATCGGTTACCTTATGCAGCTCTTCCATGGCTGGGGGGATGTCCAGGCCGATCACCGTGGCGCCGTCGCGGGCCAGGGTTTCGGCAATGGCAGCGCCAATGCCGCGGGAAGCACCCGTAACCAGGGCAACCTTGCCGGTAAGCGGGGCAACCGGGTTGGTGGCCCTGGCTTCTTCTGCCTTGCCGATGCGTACAACCTGGCCGGATACATAGGCGGATCGTGCCGACAGGAAGAAGCGCACGGTGGAGTCCAGCTGGTTCTCGGCGTTTGGCGCAATCCATGCCAGGTTGGCGGTGGCGCCTTTCTTGCCGATTTCCTTGCCAACGGCCCGCACAAAGCCTTCCAGAGCTTGTTGCGCGGCGGCGTTTGGTGCCTTGCGACAAGTGTGTGGATCCTGGCCGATCACCAGCACCCGGCCATTAGCGGCCAGTTTACGGATGGTCGGGTGGAAAAAGTCGTACAGGGCCCGCAGATCCTGCGGGGTTTTCAGGCCGGTGGCATCAAACACCAGGGCTGAGAATTTGCCTTCACTGTCACCGCTCACCTCAAAAGGCCTGGCCTTGTTGCCGGCCTGGGACGACTCCACCAGGGTGCCCGGGCCCGTGGCGTGGAAAAGGTTGGCCGGGCTGGCGGCCAGAACAGAGCCGAGGGTTGCGATGGCTTTGGCGCCATTGCCGGCACCAATCAGCACGTCACCTTCAATAAAGGGCTGGTCCACGCGCTTCAGGCGCTTCAGCGGTGCCGGCGAAGGCAGGCCGAGGGATTGCGCGGCCGTTTTGCCGACAGGGGTGTTGACGATTTTCAGGTAGAGGTCAGACATGGTTTCTTCCTTGTTGATGCGGTTGAATGCAATTTAGGCTAAAGGGTAAGGATTCTACCGGCTAATGGATTGACTCAACGCAGTGACCGCGTTGTCAGACTTGCCAATGAGCCCGGGGCGTCAATCGCTAGACTTTGCTGTAACCTCAGATTATCTGAATCCGCACTTATTGAAAGGGAAGACTCAAATGGCCCAGGCAAAGAAAACTACCCAGACCGTTCGCCGTGTTGCGGTGATCGGTGGCAACCGGATTCCGTTTGCCCGTTCCAATACCGCCTACAGCAAAATCAGCAACCAGGAGTTGCTCACCTCAGCACTGAGGGGCCTGGTCGACCGCTACAACCTGCAGGGTATGCGAATGGGCGAAGTGGTTGCCGGTGCGGTGATCAAGCACTCCCGGGACTTCAACCTGACCCGGGAATCTGTGCTCAGCTCCGGGCTGGCCCCGGAAACCCCGGCCTACGATATCCAGCAGGCCTGCGGCACGGGCCTGGAGGCGGCCATTCTGGTAGCCAACAAGATTGCCCTGGGGCAGATTGAATGCGGCATTGCCGGCGGCACAGACACCACTTCCGATGCGCCTATCGGCGTAGGTGAAGGTCTGCGCGAGATTCTGCTGGATCTTAATCGCGCGAAAACCACCAAGGAACGCCTGAAAATACTGGGCCGGTTCCGCCCGGGCCACCTGGTGCCGGAAATTCCGGAGAATGGCGAGCCCCGCACGGGTATGTCGATGGGTGATCACTGCCAGGTAACCGCAAAGGAATGGAGCATCGCCCGGGAAGACCAGGACCGGCTGGCCTGGGAAAGCCACCAGAAGTTGGCCAAAGCCTATGAAGAAGGCTTTTTCGACGACCTGGTAACGCCTATGGCCGGGCTGGAGAAAGACAACATCCTGCGCCCGGACACTACGATGGAAAAACTGGCCACCCTGAAGCCCTGTTTTGATCGTGAGAACGGCACCATGACCGCCGCCAACAGCACCGCGCTGACGGATGGCTCATCCTGTGTGCTGCTGGCCAGCGAGGAGTGGGCCAGGGCCAACAATATGGAAGTAAAAGCCTGGCTGACCTTCTCGGAAGTGGCTGCCGTGGACTTTGTCGACAAGAAAGAAGGCCTCCTGATGGCGCCGGCCTACGCCATTCCCCGTATGCTCGAAAAATCCGGTCTGACCCTGCAGGACTTCGATTTCTATGAGATCCACGAAGCCTTTGCCTCGCAGGTGTTGTCCACTCTGAAGGCCTGGGAAGACGAGCGTTTCTGCAAGGAGCGTCTGGGCCGTGACAAGGCGCTGGGGTCAATTGATCGCAGCAAGCTGAACGTCAAGGGCAGCTCGCTGGCA
>CAYUNQ010000273.1:0-2850 GCA_964446185.1 uncultured Marinobacter sp.
GCAGGTAGGTGGCTTCGGCGTTACCGAAACCGGCGTCGATGTCGGCGATGATCGGTACAACGTGAGTTTCGTGGTTGTCGATCTGCTTTATCAGCTCAGCCGCCTTGGCGGTGTCGCCGGCGTTTTCAGCTTCTTCCAGGGCACGGAACAGGTGGTTCAGTTCCCATGCGTCAGCCTGGCGCAGGAAGGTGTACAGCTCTTCGATCAGGCCAGAAACCGCAGTCTTCTCGTGCATGGACTGGTCAGGCAGCGGGCCGAACTCGGAACGCAGAGCAGCAACCATCCAGCCAGACAGGTACAGGTAACGACGCTTGGTGGTACCGAAGTGCTTCTTGATGGAGATCAGCTTCTGCTGACCGATGAAACCGTGCCAGCAACCCAGGGACTGGGTGTACTGGGAAGAATCGGCATCGTACGCAGCCATGTCTTCACGCATGATCTTGGCGGTGTACTTGGCGATGTCCAGACCAGTCTTGAATTTGTTCTGGGCGCGCATGCGGGCAGCGTGCTTCGGGTTGATGGCGTTCCAGGTCGGGTTCTGCTTCAGGATGGAAGCGATTTGGTCGACGTCTTGTGCGTAGGGCATGATCTCTATCCTTTCTACGTTTATGTTCAAAAGGTGCGGAACGCTGCTGCCAGCAGGCTCCGGAGCCAGCCACTGGCCTGCCTTATACAGCAGGGTAAGTGGTGACGTTGGGCGTAACTTTAGTGCTTCCGAATTTATAATTGAAATTTATATGGTGTATGTTCGGCATTTATCTAATGAATACCACTGCGGCATACCAATCAGCAGCCTGTTCATTATTGAGCTCAGTCATTTCAGCAACGCTTCAACATGCTATGATTCAACCACTTGATCAATGTCACGGGCTTCCGACCCCTCAGGTAACAGGGGTGTTACGTGCTTTTTCTTCACGCCTTCGGCCATTCGTTTCTGCACGCCCTTAAAAACCTGTCTCCTATTATTGCGGTGGTCCTGTTTTTCCAGCTTGTTGTTCTACAGCAGGCTCCGGATAACACTCTGAGCATGGCCACTGGCCTGCTTATCGTCGCGGTGGGCGTTGCCCTGTTCCTTCAAGGCCTTGAGCTGTCGATTTTCCCGGTGGGCAAAAGTCTGTCCAACCAGTTTGCCAAGCGAGGGTCGGTACCCATCCTGCTCTCCTTCGGCTTCGCCATGGGTTTTTCCGCCGTGGTGGCTGAGCCCGCGTTAATCGCTGTGGCCCAGCAAGCCCAGGAGATCAGTGAAGGCAGGATTGATGCCCTTACCCTGAGGCTCCTGGTTGCGGTCTCGGTAGGTTTCGTGATTGCCCTCGGGGTGTTCCGGACTATCTTTGGTTACCCCCTGCACTGGTTCATGATCGCCGGTTATCTCACCGTCGTGATTGTCACCTGGTTCGCTCCGGAAGAGATTGTCGGGCTGGCCTATGACTCCGGCGGAGTAACAACCAATATTGTGACAGTCCCGCTGATTGCGGCGCTGGGAATTGGCCTGGCGGCGTCTATACGCGGCAGGAACCCGCTGACCGATGGCTTCGGACTGGTTGCGCTGGCCGTTATGGTGCCAATGATTACGGTACAGCTGTACGGGGTCTACGTATACAGCGGCACCGGCTCCGAAGAGGTCGTCGCCGCCACCGCACTGACGGGTGAACAGAAATCTGTGCCGGTGGCCCTTAAAATGCTTCTGGATCTGGCCAGCATGATTCGCGATGTGCTGCCGATCATTCTCACCATCCTGTTCTTCCAGTATGTTGTCTTACGCCGGGGGCTGGCCAACCCACGGAAAATACTGTTCGGCTTCCTGCTGGTTATTCTGGGTCTGTATGCGTTCGTGGTTGGCCTGAAAATGGGCCTTTTCCCGATCGGCACCAGCATGGCGGAGCAGTTAATTGCCCTTGAACAGTTCGGATTTGTCTACCTGTTCGCCTTTATGATCGGCTTTGCCACCACTATGGCAGAGCCGGCCCTGCTGGCGGTCGGCAAGCAGGCCGAAGAAGCCGCCTCGGGGCGGGTAAATGGCAACACTATCCGCATTCTGGTGGCAATCGGTGTCGCCATCGGCATCAGCATTGGCGTTCACCGGATCATCGTTGGCGGCTCAATGCACTACTACATCATGGGCGGCTACACGGTGGTGATCATTCTCACTGCCCTGGCGCCCAAGTACATTGTTGCCCTGGCTTACGACCTGGGCGGGGTAACCACATCGGAGGTCACTGTTCCACTGGTGACAGCGCTGGGGATCGGACTGGCCACCAATATCGAGGGTCGCAGTGTCCTGATTGACGGGTTCGGCCTGATTGCCTTCACCTCCATCTTTCCTATCATTACCGTGATGCTGTATGCCATTGTCATGCAGTGGCTCGCAGACCGCAGAGAGGTTCCGTCATGAAGTTTTCCGTGCTTGTTGCCATTGTTCCCGAAGAGCAGGAACAACACTGTATTGATGCTGCCCGCGAGCTGGGCGCAGGAGGCATTACCATTCTGTCGGGTCGCGGCCTCAGCAATACGGCCAAGAAAACCTTCTTTGGCCTCACCTACGATGGCAGCCAGAGCGTCCTGATCATGGTTCTGGAAAAAGGCCTGTCGTTACAGGTTCTGAAAACCATTCAACGGCTCTTGATGCCGGCCGAAAACGACTCGCAGGGTCTGGTATTCACCCTGCCACTGGAGCATTTGGGGGGCATCGATATGTCCCAGTTCGAGAAATTCGAACAGCACCTGAAAGACAATTTCTGAGGAGCACCGGGCATGAAACTGGTCAAAGATGTAATGGTTAGTGATGTGGTTTGTGTGTCGCCCTTCGCCAAGCTGCGGGAAGCCCTGAGCCTGATGAAGAACCACAACGTT
>CAYUNQ010000274.1:0-2839 GCA_964446185.1 uncultured Marinobacter sp.
GATCTACCAATTACTGGCTGTATTGTTAAGCAGCCCGCCTTCGGACGAGCTGCTTAAAGGGCTGGCGTCCTTGCAGGGTGACGACACACCTCTGGGTTCCGCCTACAAAAATCTGGCCGCCCTTGCCCAACGTACTACGGCCGTCGACGCCGAGCAGGAGTTCAATAACCTGTTCATTGGCGTAGGCCGGGGTGAGCTGTTGCCCTATGCCAGTTATTACCTGACCGGCTTCCTGAACGAGAAACCGCTGGCCGATCTGCGCACCGACCTGATGGCTCGGGGAGTCAAGGTCAGCGACGACGTGAAAGAACCGGAAGATCACATCGGTACCCTGTGTGAAATCATGGCGGGCATTATTACCGGCGAATTCGCCTGCGACAGCGATGTGTCATCACAGAAAGCTTTTTTTGACGCCCACATGGCAAAGTGGGCGGCGTTGTTTTTTACGGATCTGGAAGAAGCGCAAAGCTCAGTCCTCTACGCTCCGGTCGGCTCGCTGGGCCGTGCCTTTATGGCGGTAGAGGCCGATGCCTTTGCAATTCAATAACCGGGATCTGCCCGATCCCTTAACTCAGGTGGAGGAGTCCGATGGACAGCCCGAAGCGTGAAAACAGTCGGCGCCGTTTCCTGCAACTGGCCGCATCCGCAGCACCCGCTGCCGTTGCCATGGCCATTGCACCGAACGCTGCAGCCGGGGTAACAACAGAAGCCCCGAAAAGCAGCGGTCTGCGCGACACTGAACACACTCGCAAGTATTTCGAATCGGCTCGCTTTTAAGGATGCGTGAATCATTCAAGGTTGCGTGACGCTCTTGGATGATCACACCTCCGGAAAAACGAGAATAAAAAGAGAGAGGTATGTGACATGTTACGGAAGAAGACCAACGGGGTTGCGAAAGGCCCCCGTGCGGGATCTTTACTTTCATCCCTCGCTGCCAAGACTATGGACCGTCGTAGTTTTCTGGCGGCTTCCGGTGTAACGGTGGGAGGCCTGGCGGCCTTGTCACTGACGTCGGGCCGGGTTCAGGCTGCAACTCCGTCGAACGAAGGCGGGGAAATTGTCCTTAAAAAGTCTGTGTGTACCCACTGTTCGGTTGGCTGCACCGTGGTTGCCGAGGTTCAGAATGGCACCTGGGTAGGCCAGGAGCCCGGCTGGGACAGCCCGTTCAACCTGGGTTCACACTGTGCCAAGGGCGCTTCTGTGCGCGAACACGCCCACGGCGAGCGACGCCTGAAGTACCCCATGAAGATGGTCAATGGCCAGTGGCAGAAGATCTCCTGGGACGACGCCATCAACGAAATCGGCGACAAGATGTTGCAGATTCGCGATGAGAGCGGCCCGGATTCAGTCTACTGGCTGGGCAGCGCGAAGTTCAGCAACGAGCAGGCCTATCTGTTCCGTAAGTTTGCGGCCTACTGGGGCACCAATAACGTCGACCACCAGGCCCGGATCTGCCACTCCACCACAGTCGCCGGTGTAGCCAACACCTGGGGCTACGGTGCGATGACCAACTCGTACAACGACATCCACAATTCCAAGGCCATTTTCATTATCGGGGGCAACCCGGCCGAGGCGCATCCGGTATCGCTGCTACACCTGCTGAAAGCCAAGGAAGAGAACAACGCACCGCTTATCGTGTGTGACCCGCGCTTCACCCGCACAGCCGCCCATGCCGACGAATATGTGCGCTTCCGGCCCGGTACCGACGTAGCCCTGGTCTGGGGCCTGCTCTGGCACATCTTCGAAAACCGCTGGGAAGACAAGGAATTCATCCGTACCCGCGTATACGGCATGGAGCAGATTCGCGAAGAGGTCAAACGCTGGAACCCAGAGGAAGTCGAGCGGGTAACCGGCACCCCCGGCGCACAGCTTGAGCGTGTAGCCCGCACCCTGGTCAATAACCGCCCCGGAACCGTTATCTGGTGTATGGGTGGCACCCAGCACTCCAACGGTAACAACAACACCCGCGCGTACTGCATCCTGCAGCTGGCGCTGGGCAATATGGGCGTTGCCGGCGGCGGCACCAATATTTTCCGTGGCCATGACAACGTTCAGGGCGCTACCGACCTGGGCGTACTGGCAGATACCCTGCCCGGCTACTATGGCCTGGCGGCCGGTTCCTGGGCCCACTGGGCGCGGGTCTGGGAAGAGGATCTGGATTGGCTGAAAGGCCGGTTTGCCACCATGGACAAGAACGGCAAATCCAAGGCCATGATGAACGAGAAGGGCATCCCGGTGTCCCGCTGGATTGACGGCGTCCTGGAAGCCAAGGAAAACCTCGAGCAGCCCGACAATACCCGGGCCATGGTGCTGTGGGGCCACGCGCCCAACTCGCAGACCCGTATGCTCGAAATGAAAGAAGCGATGGAAAAACTGGACCTGCTGGTGGTTGTAGACCCGTTCCCGACCGTGTCAGCCGTGCTGCACGATCGCAAAGACGGTGCCTACCTGCTGCCGGCAACCACCCAGTTCGAAACCCGCGGTTCCGTTACCGCCTCGAACCGCTCCCTGCAGTGGCGCGAAAAGGTGGTCGAGCCGCTGTTCGACTCCAAGGTCGACCACGAGATCATGAAGCTGTTTGCGGACAAGTTCGGCTTCACCGACCGCATGTTCCGCAACATTGCCGTTGAGGGCAACGAGCCGGTGATTGAAGACATCACCCGTGAGTTCAACCGTGGCATGTGGACTATCGGCTACACCGGCCAGTCGCCCGAGCGCCTCAAGAAACACATGGCGTACCAGCATCACTTCGACAAGACCACCCTGCGCGCCGTTGGCGGCCCCTGCGATGGCGATATCTACGGTCTGCCATGGCCGTGCTGGGGTACGGCGGAAATGA
>CAYUNQ010000275.1:0-2821 GCA_964446185.1 uncultured Marinobacter sp.
CCGGTCATTGAACAGCATATTGACTGGTGCGCAGAATACGGCATTCAGTTTCTGACAGGACAAGTATCCATGAGCGAGCAGCAACCGCCAGGCACTCCCGGCAACGGCCAGGACGACGTGACCCACTTCGGGTTCCGCAACGTACCGAAGAGCCAGAAAGCCAGCCAGGTAGCCCAGGTTTTCCACAGCGTGGCCGGCAAATACGACCTCATGAACGACCTGATGTCGATGGGCATTCACCGCCTGTGGAAACGCTTCACCATCGAGCTGAGCGGTGTTCGCCCCGGCCACCAGGTACTGGACATTGCCGGCGGTACCGGCGACCTGACCATGAAGTTTTCCGATCTGGTGGGCCCGTCCGGCAAAGTGGTGCTGGCTGATATCAACGCCTCCATGCTGCAGGTGGGTCGCAGCCGCCTGACCGACCGGGGCTACGCCGGCAACATCGAATACGTGCAGGCCGATGCCGAACACCTGCCGTTCCCCGACAACAGCTTCCAGGCGGTGTCTATTGCTTTCGGCCTGCGTAACGTCACCGACAAAGACCAGGCCCTGCGCGACATGGCCCGGGTGCTGAAGCCCGGCGGCAAGCTGATGGTGCTGGAATTCTCCAAGCCCACCAACCCGCTGCTGAGCAAGGCCTACGACACCTACTCCTTCACGGCCCTGCCGCTGATGGGCCAGCTGATTGCCGGTGACAGCGAGAGCTACAAGTACCTGGCCGAATCCATCCGCATGCACCCGGACCAGGAAACCCTGAAGGGCATGATGGAAAATGCAGGCTTGGTGAACTGCAAGTACTACAACATGACCGGCGGCATCGTGGCCCTGCACGTGGGAATCAAGCCCTGATGTTTCCCGGCCCTACCCTGCTGTCTGCCATCAGCGCCATTATAGAAGCTGCGCTGAACCGGGCCCTGGAGCTGGATCCTGCCGGCCACAAAGCCCTGATGCAGGCACTGGCAGGGCCGGTTCAGTTCAGCCTGACCGCGCCGGTGGCCATGAGCTGGACACTGGAACCGGTGGCCGACAGGGTGCAGGTGCGCAGCCAGCCGGCAGACGCCCCAGCCCTTGAGATCAGCGGCCGGCCGGTTGCCTTCGCCGCCCTGGCGCTGGGTGATGACCGGGTCTTTGCGGACGAGCGCCTGCAAGTACAGGGCGACACCGCCCTGGCCCACCAGTTCCAGCGGGCCCTGAATCAGCTGCAGCCCGATTGGGAAGCCGCCATGGCCCGGCACATCGGCGATGTGCCCGCCCACTTTCTGGGCCAGCGCATTCGTAACGCCGTGAAATGGAGCCGGCAGGCGGTCAGCACCATGAACACCAACGTGGAAGAATACATCCACGAAGAGAGCCGCACCCTGCCCGGCCGCCGGGAGCTGGAAGCCACTTTCCAGGACATCGACGAGCTGAACCTGCGCACCGAGCGGCTGGAAGCACGCCTGAACCAGCTGGCAGCGCCCCGCAGTGATAATGATACGGAGACCCTGTGACCCGCCTGCAACGCCTGTTCCGAATTGCCTGGGTATTCTGCCGCTACCGGCTGGACACGTTTCTGCCCCTGTCTGAACTGCCCACGCCCCTGAAAATCTTTTTCCTGCTGGCGCCCTGGCACCTGTTCCCGCAGCCAAAACTGAGCCGCGGCGACCGCCTGCGCCTGGCGCTGGAGGAACTGGGGCCGGTGTTTGTCAAATTCGGCCAGATTCTCTCCACCCGGCGTGACCTGCTGCCCGACGACATGGCTGAATCCCTGAAACAACTGCAGGACCGGGTACCGCCCTTCCCCAGCGACCAGGCCCGTGGCATTATCGAAAAATCCCTCGGTGCACCGGTATCAGAGCTGTTTGCCGAGTTCAGCCCGGACCCCATGGCCTCGGCCTCGGTAGCCCAGGTGCACGCCGCCACCCTGCGCAACGGCCAGAAGGTGGTCGTTAAAGTACTGCGCCCCGGCATCGAAAGGGTTATCCGCCAGGATCTGGGCCTGATGTACCTGATGGCCGGCCTGCTGGAGAAATACTGGTCTGAAGGCAAGCGCCTGCACCCGGTAGATGTGGTAGCCGATTACGACGCCACCATCCACGACGAGCTGGACCTGCAGCGCGAAGCCGCCAACGCCAGCCAGCTGCGCCGCAACTTCGAGAATTCCCCGCTGATCTACATCCCGTTCATCGACTGGGATTACACCAGCAAGTCGGTACTGGTAATGGAGCGCATTCACGGCATTCCCATTGCCGATGTGGACACCCTGCAAAACGCCGGCGTGAACATGAAGGTGCTGGCCGAGAAAGGCGTCGAGATCTTTTTCACCCAGGTGTTCCGGGACAGCTTCTTCCACGCCGACATGCACCCGGGCAATATCTTTGTGGACATTTCCAACCCGGCAGACCCGAAATACATTGCCATCGATTTCGGCATTGTCGGCACCCTGGCGCCAGACGATCAGAGTTACCTGGCCCGCAACCTGCTGGCGTTCTTCCGCCGGGATTACCGTCAGGTGGCGCAGCTGCACATCCAGTCCGGCTGGGTTCCGCCGGATACCCGGGTCAACGAATTCGAAGCCGCCATCCGCACCGTGTGTGAGCCGATTTTCGAGCGACCGCTGAAAGACATCTCCTTCGGCCACTTCCTGTTGCGCCTGTTCCAGACCGCCCGCCGCTTCAATATGGAAGTGCAGCCGCAGCTGGTGCTGCTGCAGAAAACCCTGCTGAACGTGGAAGGCCTGGGCCGCCAGCTGTATCCGGAGCTCGACCTGTGGAGTACCGCCCAGCCGTTCCTTGAGGACTGGATGCGCAAGCGCATCGGCCCGGCCGGCCTGGTCAAG
>CAYUNQ010000276.1:0-2819 GCA_964446185.1 uncultured Marinobacter sp.
AGCCGTCTGTCGACATGCTGTTTGAAGGTCGCCGCCAATAAAATAACAGACGCTGAATCGCAAAAGGCCAGGCTCCTTCCCGGGAGCCTGGCCTTTTTGTTTTCGCCAAACCAATTCAGAGTGGTGGCATCGGGCAGTCCAGCTGGTCGGCCACCAATCTCATCAGTTCGTATTCCTTCACATCTACCTTGCCGTCGTGGCTGATGCAGTAGCCGCAGGCGTCGATGATGCCGGGTTTCAGCAATGGCGACAGGCGGCTAAGGGTTTGCAGGGCCTCGCTGAGCTGGCGCATGGAGACTTTCTGTTCGGCGTCCTGTTCTGTGCCGCTGCCAAAACCGGCCATGGCTTGCCGGTACAGTTGCCCGGCTTCCTCGCTTGAGTCGCTGCCCGCCCGGGCGAACAGGCTCAGCACGCGACTGATGGCCGGCAATACCTGCCGGTAGTTGCGGTATTTCACCGGAACGACTTCTTCTGCTCCGGCGCCCAGGTGGCGGTTCAGAAAGGTGGTCAGGGCCAGTTCGAACAGGTTTACCCGGTTGTCTGCCGCTACCAGCTTCTGGACATTGCTGATCAGCTGTTGCCGCTCGTCCGGGTCGAGCTTCCTCAGGGCAGGCATGGCCAGCTCCAGTATCGGGAAGCGGGCGGAGTCACCCAGCCTGGCCAGGGTGGGCAGTAACTTGTCTAGCAAGGTCGCCTTGGGGCCCAGCAGTGAATGCCCGGGAATCCGGGCCAGCCATTCCTGCTGTTGCTGATGCGGTAATTCGCGGATCAACAGGCCGTAACAGAGCTGAATGGCACCAGCCCGGGTATAGAGCAGGCTGCGGAAGGTGGATGGCAGTTGCTCGAGCAGGTGGGCCGCGAAAGCCTCACTTTGAGGGGTAACCGTGCCCACTCTTTTCGACAGGGTAGCGGCATTTTCTCCGGTGCCGGCGGCCAAGGAAGAGCGCACAGGGGAGAATCGGTTGCCACCAAGGCTGCCCCGGGCCGGTTCTACGACCTGATTAACCAGGTCACCAATTCGTGTACTGGCGATCTCTGTGGGCCTCTGGCGCAGGTTGCTGCCCGGTTCAGTGTCCCGAAGCCGGCTGCGCAGGCGGGCCAGCATTCCCGGCTGGATAGCGTTGATGCGCTCATCAATAGGCGGATGCGAGGCCAGCAGGCTGGTGAACTTCATGCGGGCGGATTCGCCAAAACACATGTGGTTCATATCGCTGGCGTGGCTGGTGGTGTCCAGGTAGCCGCCTTTCATGCCGATTTTGAACAGGGCACCGCCAATGCCTTCCGGGTTACGGGTGAACTGTACTGACGATGCATCCGCCAGCATTTCCCGCTGGCGGGAGACAGCGGCCTGAATCAGTCGGCCAAAAAACACGCCCACATAACCGATGATCATCAGGGCCAGCCCCATCAGGCCGATCAAGGCCTGGGCCCGGCCATCACGGTTGCCGCGGCTGCGGGAGGCGCCACTGTAAAACCCGGCTCGCAGCAGGAAGTGGCCAATCTGGCCAATCATCAGAATACCTGCGAGCAGGGCAATAAGGCGTACGTTAAGGCGCATGTCGCCGTTGAAGATGTGGCTGAATTCATGGCCAACCACGCCCTGGAGTTCATCCCGGCTCAGGTGGGTGAGGGCGCCATGGGTAACCACCATCACGGCTTCACCGGGTGTGTAGCCGGCTACGAAGGCGTTGATGCCGGTTTCGTGGTCCATTACGTAGAGTTCCGGTACCGGTACGCCGCTGGCAATGGCCATTTCTTCGACGATGTTGCGCAGCTTGCGTTCTTCCGGGTCACGGGTGTCTGGTTCAATCAGGCGGGCCCCGACCATCTTTGCTACCCGGCTGCCACCGCCGGCCAGGTCAACCCAGCGGATCAGCGAGCCGATGCCTATGAGCAGAACCACCGCTATCGCGGTAGTCAGGCCGTGGCCTGACAGCAACCATTGGTGAAAGGGCAGGTACGAGCTATCGCTGCGGGTGATGGCGTAGCCTACCAGGCACACAGCGAGAGTAATCAGGATAACGGCTGTCAGGAACAGGACAACGAGCAGACCGGTGTTGCGCCGGGCGTGGGCCTGGCGCTGAAAGAAACCGGGGTTTGCCATGGCTCAGGCCTCAGAAACTGACTTTCGGTGCCTGGCGGGCTTCCGGGGTCTCCAGTTGCAGCTGGGCAGTTTCCTTGAAGGCGAACATGCCGGCAACAATGTTGTTGGGGAATTTCTCCCGGAAGATGTTGTAGCTCATTACACCGTCGTTATAGGCCTGGCGCGCGAACGCGACCCGGTTTTCAGTACTGGACAGTTCTTCCATCAGTTGCTGCACGGTTTCGTTGGCTTTCAGGTCCGGATAGTTTTCGGCAACGGCGTAGAAGTTGGCCAGGGCCTTGGTAAGCAGGTTTTCAGCTCCGCCCAGACGCTGGATTTTGGTGTTGTCGCCGGGGTCTCTGGCGGCATCTTTCTGGGCGCTGACGGCGTTGTTTCGCGCTTCCATCACCTGGGTGAGGGTGGATTTTTCATGATCCATATAGGCCTTGGCGGATTCCACCAGGTTCGGAATCAGGTCGTGCCGGCGCTGCAGTTGCACATCAATCTGGGCAAACCCGTTTTTGAACTGATTGCGCAGTGAGACAAGCTGGTTATAGATAAAAACCAGGTAGAAAACGACAACGGCAATAACAACAAGGCCGATGACAGTGGTTCCCATGACGACTCCTTGGAGGGTTAACAGGTTGTTCAGGTGTTATTTTCCACGATATTCCGGTGGAATGTCTTTAAGAAGCTCTCAAAATCTCTGGGCGGTACCGGTTTGCTGAAGAAGTAG
>CAYUNQ010000277.1:0-2813 GCA_964446185.1 uncultured Marinobacter sp.
CGGGGCGAGATCAGGGTAGACTCCCTCCCCAATGAAGGCACAACCTTTACCCTCAAGTTTCCGATTTCGGATCCAATGCTCTGACCACCGCTTCGCACACGTCTTCCTGGCTAAGACCTTCACCCTTCACCGTGATATCTGCATAGCGGGAATAGAGCGCGAAACGCTCGTCGCACAACTCTGAAAGGGACTGGTCCGGCCGGCGGGAAATGCCCCGCAGGCTGTAGTCACCGATCCTCTGAGTGACCACATCCAGGGGAATGTCCAGGAACACCACGGTGCCGCTGGCTTTCAGGTGGCGCATGGCGGCATCACAGTATACAGCACTACCGCCGGTGCTGATCACCTGGTTTTCCACGGACAGCTTCAGTAGTACCTGCTCCTCAATGTGGCGCAGGGCCTGGTAACCGTGGTGGTCGACAATATCCTGCAAGGTGCGGCCCGCTTCCTCCTGTATCAGAAGGTCGGTATCCACAAACCCCATACCCAGCCGCTTGGCCACCAGCACGCCCACGGTGCTTTTTCCGCTTCCGGGCATGCCGATAAAAATCAGGTTTTGCGACATCGCCCTGTTACCCCTCTTTGCGCTCGGCCGCGCGGCAGGCGGCTGTGGTAAACAGTACATCCGTAGAAGAGTTCAGGGCCGTTTCCGTAGAATCCTGCACCACACTGATCACAAAGCCGATGGCAACCACCTGCATGGCGATATCGGTGGAGATACCGAACAGGCTGGTGGCCAATGAAATCAACAGCAGCAAACCACCCGCCACACCGGAGACCCCGCAGGCCGCCAGCGCAGACACCACACAAAGCAGCAACGCTGTACCGAAATCAACCGGTATACCCAGGGTATTGGCTGCAGCCAGGGTGTTGGCCACCAGGCCCAGCAGCAAGTCCCGAAGGATCTCGATGATGCTTCCCGGCGGGTTGCGTTTAGGTCAAGACTATCAAGGGCGGGCGCTTGGTTAAATATGACCAGGCCGATCACCTCTGTAACGAGCGCCATGCGGATTCCGCAAATTCTTTTCGGTACTCCTGAGGTGATGTCTTTACCCGGCCAGACAGCCAAGCCCTGCAATAGTTTTCCGACGGACCTATGATGAGAGAGAAGAGTATCTCGAAGGGCTGGACAATTTTGATATCGCCCTTGCCCAAACCAATTAACTGCTCTTTCAGCTTCTGGTAATTCTGGGCATTTCGATCCTTCAGTTCCTGCTGAAATGCTCCCTTGGCCAATGGGGAACGCGCCTGATAAAGGAATCTGGCCCATTCGCGGTTGGCCGCCACCCAGTCCAGATAGCTCCCGATAATGCAAAAAACCGCCTCGCGCAGATTGTTTGCCCCGGCCAGCTCTCGCTCCAGTTGCTGTCGCTGATCATCAAGGGCCGCAAAAAAGAGCGCACTCAGGATGCCATCTTTGTTCCCGAAGTGATGGTAAATCGCCCCCACGCTGGTATCACATCGAGCTTTGATGGCATCAATAGTCGTCGCTTCCACCCCCAGATCATTAAAGCAATGCAGCGCCTGTTCCAGAATCTCTCTTTTCAGCGCAGCTCTGCGGCCCGGAAACCGGTTCTCTAAAATATTGGATTGCTTCATTAAATGGACATTCGCCTGTTTGAATTCGCCATGGCCTTCATTCTACCGTTTGACAGCTTCAGCCGAAACAGAATAACATTCCCTTGCAGAATATTATTTTGTTTTTTTGTGGCGCAGTTTCTGCGCTATCTATGATTAATTGGATCGATAATGGAAAAAACCCTGATAACCTGTGAAGACGGCTATAGGCTCACCGGGCACTTTTTCAGGCCAGCCACAGAGTCACCTCGCGGTGCTGTCCTGATCTCCCCGGCCACAGGGTTTCGGCACCAGGTTTATTTCAATTTTGCCACCAGGCTGAGCGAACAGGGCTTTGCCGTGCTGACGTTTTCCAACAGGGGCATCGGGGACTCCCGCAACGATACCCCCCTGGCGGAACTCTCTGCCGACCTAGTGGACTGGGGTACCCTGGATTTGCCGGCAGCGCTGGACCAGCTGATCGCCCTGGCCCCGAACCTGCCGGTGACCCTGGTGGGTCACAGTGCCGGTGCGCAGTTGATCGGTTTGATGCCCAATTTCGCCCAAATTAACCGCTATGTTCTGATTGCCGCATCGTCGGGGCATTTCAACAACCTGAAACCGAAAACCAGACTGGCAGCCAAGCTGCTGTTCCATGGCTGGCAACCCGTTTCCGTTGCGGTGAAAGGCTACTGGCCCACCAAACTCATCGGTTTTGGCGAGGACCTGCCCGCCGGCGTCGCCAGGCAGTGGCGACGGTGGTGCAGCTCACCCGGCTATGTAGAAAACAGTTTTGGAAAGGAAATACGGCGGCATCACTATTCGGATATAAAAGCGCCTGTGCTGTCACTAACCGCGACCGACGACCACATCGCCGTGCCTGCAAACGTGGAAGATTTTCTGCGCCTTCTGCCCAATGCCAGGATAGAAAAACAGTTTCTGGAACCATCCAGTTTTGGCCTGAAAAAAATTGGCCACAGTGACCTGCTGCGCAGCCGCTGCAAAGCTTGTTGGCCGCAGGTTCTAAAAGGCCTGGCGTCTACAGACTGAACCTGAATGTCATCCTGATATCCAGGATCAGGTGTCTTCGGATGTAAATATCTTGCGCTTCGGCGGCGATGATATTGGTGCTGTGGCTTTGAACGGGTTGGTTCGGATGAACACCATCAGCTCCCCGGCATACGGGTATTTCTTGGCGGCATGATCGGCCCCCTTCCCTTCCGCCGAGCTATCTTGTTACGCGCGACCAAAATGTC
>CAYUNQ010000278.1:0-2803 GCA_964446185.1 uncultured Marinobacter sp.
GCTGGGTCTTGAACATACGAAAGACAAGCCTGTTCATGGGCGGATACGCACACGCAATGGGAGGGTGCTCATGAAGAACATTTCCAAAATGAATTCTCGTGCAATCGGCACAGCCGGCTCTATTGGCAAAAACGATTCAATTGGCATGGCCGGTTCAATTGGCATGGCCGGTTCAATCGGAATAACCGGCGCCATGGTGAAAACCGGCGCTGTGATGAAGAGAATCGCCGCAATCCTGATCCTGTTTGGCATCCTGTCCAGCAAGTTATCGGCACGTCTCGGGCTTCCTGTGCTGGTCCTGTTCCTGCTCACGGGCATGCTGGCCGGAGAGAGCGGAATTGGCGGCATTGAATTCGACAACCCGATTGCCGCCCATGCGCTCGGCACCCTGGCACTGGCGCTGATTCTGTTTGATGGCGGCCTGCAAACCCCGATCAGCTCCGTCAAACTGGTCTGGAAACCCGCCTCTATCCTGGCCACGCTGGGCGTACTGATAACCGCAGTGATCACCGGCCTTGCGGCCGCGATGATTCTCAACCTGTCGATACTCGAGGGCATCCTGATTGGCGCGATCGTCGGCTCCACCGATGCCGCCGCCGTGTTTTCTCTGCTCCGCAACGCCGGCGTTAACATCAACCGGCGCCTGAAGTCCGTTCTCGAAATCGAAAGTGCGTCGAACGACCCAATGGCTATTTTCCTGACGGTTGGCTTGCTGGAAGTGCTGGTCAACGACATGAAACTTGGTGTCGGGATGCTGCAGCTGTTCATCATGCAAATGGGCATTGGCGCCCTGGTGGGGCTGGGCATGGGCTGGCTGTCAGTAGTTGTGGTCAACCGAATCAAGCTGGTTGCGTCCGGGCTGTACCCGATTATGGTGGGCACTTTTGGTTTGCTGGCGTTCGGGATTGCCGCGAACCTGGGCGGCAGCGGCTTCCTCGCTATATTCATTGCCGGCGTGATTATCGGCAACCACCGAATGGTGTTTCAACGCAGCACCTACCTTTTCCACGACGGATTGGCGTGGCTCAGCCAGATCACCATGTTCGTGGTGCTCGGTCTGCTGGTCAACCCGGAGGCATTGCTTGATGTCTGGATGGAAGGCTTGCTGGTAGCCGTCGTGCTCACCCTGGTGGCCAGGCCCCTTGCGGTGGTCCCCATGCTGGCGCTGTTCGGCTTCAATGCCCGGGAGATCACACTGGTCTCCTGGGTCGGGCTCCGGGGCTCGGTACCCATTATTCTCGCCATCTTCCCGCTGGTATTTGACCTGCCCGGCGCCGCCCTGATTTTCAATGTGGTGTTCTTCGTTGTGCTGATCTCTGCCACGGTTCAGGGGGCAACCCTCCCGATTGTCGCCCGCAAACTGGGCCTGACAGAAATGCCTCCGGCCAAGCCTGCGGCAACACTCGAAATTACAGCGCTGAATGACGTAAACGCCGAGATTGTTGAATATACACTGGGCGAAAACCCCCGGGCAGCCGGGCGACTGCTCTCGCAAATTGCCCTGCCCGACAGCACGGTGGTGGCCATGATCACCCGGGATTCAGAGGTAATTCCGCCCCGCGGGTCAACTCGCCTGATGGCGGGAGACCACCTGTTCGTTGTCCTCCGGCCTGAAGTCCGGCCCTTTGTCGATACTGTTTTTTCACAATCGGTGGCAAGCAGCCAGACTGAACTCCCCCACTTCGAACTGAAACTCAAAGCGAGCACCAGGCTTGCAGACGTCTACAATTCCTACGGCATTTATCTGGGTGAAGAGAAAGACCTGACGCTGGAACAGTTAATAAAAGCCAGACTTGATCAACCGGTGCCTGAAATTGGCGCAGAGTTACTTGCGGAGGGTATTCGCCTTCGGATCTGTGACACCATTGCCAGCCGGATCACCACGGTAGGCCTGACACCCCCTCCAGCAAGCCCGGCAGAACCGGAAGCACTCTGAGCCGTCCGGTTTACTGCGTTTGCACCATCTCGTCGGTCACCTGATAGTCCCCGGCCAGCCAGCGCAGAACTTCGTGGGCGGCCGGGTGATCAAAGGCATCATAGGTGTGCATCAGCGCCTGCTTTTTCTCGTCGCTGATGCGCCCCAGCCCGGTGTCCTGCAGCACCAGCAAGTCTCTGTGCAGCTGCTCCGCCAGCTCCAGCCCTAACACCTCCCTTGCGGCATGCAAAAACGCCTGGCCATACTGGTAATCCGGCCCCAGCCGATAAGATTCCGCCAGCGTGATGGCCGGAATACTGGTGAGCACCGGCTGCAGGGCCGGGTTGATGGCATGGCCAGAAAGATAGGCGGCATTGCCCGCAGGCCGGCCGGTAAATCCGCGCAGGTGCAGGTGCCGGGACATGCGGTCGCCGTCGTTTACCGGATAGTTGTCCCAGAGCAGCGGCTTGCGGCCCAGCAACTTGCTGATACGTTTGAGGTGGCCCGGTGAAATCTCCCGGGAGCAGACTTCCTCCCCGGTCCAGAAAATCCGCACCTCCCGGTCCAGCTCGGCACCCAGGGTTTCCAGGTAATCTGCCGGCCGCTCACCGAACACACGGTCAAGCACCGGGTCATCGGAATAATAGGTAGGACACACGCTGACCTTGTCCGCACCTGTGTGCTCCTGCACCCATTTGATAATGCCGGCCTGGGTTCGGGCCAGCTCCGGGGTGTCCGGGTGCATGTCATCAAACAGAATGGCCAGCTCCTGCATGCCCAGGCGATCCAGCATTTTCAGCTTTTTCGCCAGCGCCTCCCGGGCGGCTTCATCGAAGTTGTTGAACACCTCGAACGGGCTCAGCCCGACTCCGAAGCGCACCCCTTCCC
>CAYUNQ010000279.1:0-2802 GCA_964446185.1 uncultured Marinobacter sp.
CCGGGTTGAGCCGGCCCGCTTTGTTTTACTCCGCCGGTTTGATAGCCAGCTAATCCGTCCGCAAATGAGTCAGTACCTTCTCGGCGGTATTGCCGATCACCCTGGCGGCCAGGCCGGTTTTGCCGGTGGTGCCGATCACTATCATGTCGGCCTTGATTTTGTTGGCCACGCTGGGGATCACCTTCTGGGCCGGGCCAGACACGATGTGAACATGCTCGGGCTTCAGGTGCCAGGTGTTGCACAGGTGCTCGATTTGCGGTTTTAGTGCGGCTTCCCGTTTGCGAGCGTGGGCCACCGGATCAATGATGTCCAAGTCAGCCAGGATCACCGAGGTATGCAGGGCGTGCACCAGGTGCAGCTCCGACCCCATGGCTTTGGCCAGGTGCCAGGCCTGATCAATAATGCGGTTGTTCAGGGCCTTTTTCACCGGTTTGTCGGAGCTCAGGTCTACCGCTGCAAGAATGGGGTGGGCCTTGTTCCATTTTTTCTCTGCTACCAGCATCACCGGAGCCGGGCATTCCCGAAGCAGGTGCCAGTCAGTGGGGGTGTACAGGAAGGTTTCCGAGCGGTTTCCGGTTTTCACCACAGCACCAATTTTCTCTTTCTGGCACTGGGCAATCACCCACAGGTGAATCTGCTTTTCCCAGACAGTCCGGGCATTGATTTTCAGGTCTTTGCAGTCGGTCAGTGCCAGCATCTGCTCCAGCCATTTCTGGCGATGGTCCATCAGCGCCTGCCTGGCCCGGCTCTGTACTTCCGGGTCTCCCGGCAGGGCGTCCAGATATTCATGCACGAACGCCACCACTTCCACACTGGCGCCGGTTGCCCGGGCAAGCTCGACACCGCGGGTCAGGGCAATCTGGTGTTTGTGGTGTGGGTCCATGATGATCAGCAGTTTCTTCATGCTCGTATCCGTTAGCTATCGTGGAATTTGCTCCAATACTATCAGCAGAATGCGGCCCGGGGTGCGGAGATAAGTCAAACCCCGTATAATTTGCCGCTTTCTGGCCATCCGTATTGGCCGCAAACTGTTGTTCAGGAGTCATCAAACCATGAATCAGGCCGGTGGGCAGGGTACCCTGTTTGTGATTTCCGCGCCCTCAGGGGCCGGTAAAACCAGCCTAGTGTCGGAAATGCTCCGACAGGATTCGCTGCTGGGTGTTTCGGTGTCTCACACCACCCGCCCCATGCGTGAAGGCGAGCAAAACGGAGTGAACTATCACTTCGTCAGCCGGGGCGAGTTCGAGGCTATGATTGCTCGCGGTGACTTCCTGGAACACGCCGATGTTTTCGGTAACCTCTACGGCACCTCACAGGTGTGGGTGCGGGAAACCCTGGCCACCGGGCAGGACGTGATCCTGGAAATCGACTGGCAGGGCGCCAAACAGGTGCGCAGGCTGATTCCCGAATGTGTAAGCGTCTTTATTGTGCCGCCTTCGGCTGAGGTGTTGCGCCAGCGCCTGGTCGGCCGCGGCACCGATGCGCCGGACGTGGTTGAGCGCAGGCTGGCCGAGGCAGAAGAGGAGTGCCGTCACGCTGTGGAGTTTGATTACCTGGTGGTAAATGACGACTTCAGCACGGCGCTGGCGGACCTGCTGGCCATTGTTCGCAGCCGTCGCCTGCAGATTGCCGCGCAGCAGCAGCGTTATGGCGAGCTGCTGGCCGGGCTGTCTGGCCGGGGTTGACGGGCAGTACCGGTAGGGATAGTGGCTTCCACTGTATACAAATTGAGCCGGTGCCAGTAAACTACGCGGTCTGCTAAATCAGTGATTCTTTTTGTTCGGGGAAGATAATGGCACGAGTTACCGTTGAAGATTGTCTGGAAAACGTAGATAACCGCTTCCAGCTGGTTATGCTGGCTACCAAGCGCGCCCGCCAGATTGCCACCAAGGGTGCTGAGCCGATGGTGCCGGAAGAGAACGACAAGCCAACGGTTATCGCCCTGCGCGAAATTGCCGAAGGTAAAGTGACTCGCGATCTGCTGACCGAAGACGACGAAGACTAAAATGCCCGCTTGCGGTTGTGAGTAGATTTACTGCCAACCGTTAAGAAGCATTGAATTCTGCCCGCGCGGTTTTATAGTGTAGCTATAGAACCCCGCCGGAAGGACTAAAAAAGCCCGGATGCCTGCATTCGGGCTTTTTTGTCCCCGGCTTTCAAAGAAATGATGGAGGCGCGGTGTCGGTAGTAGAGGCAACGGTTGAAGATCTGGCCAAAGAGCTCAGTTCGTATCTGGATACCAATCGCATCAATCAGGTGCGAAGGGCCTACTATTACGCCGAACAAGCCCATGAAGGGCAGATGCGCAAAAGCGGCGACCGCTACATCACCCACCCTTTGGCAGTAGCCGGCATCCTTGCCAACCTGAGGCTGGACCATCAGAGCCTGATGGCGGCCATGCTGCACGACGTTATCGAAGATACCGGTATCCCGAAAGATGCTCTGAGCGAGCAGTTCGGGGAAGACGTCGCCGAACTGGTAGATGGCGTATCCAAGTTGACCCAGATCGAGTTCCGCTCCCGGGCCGAAGCCCAGGCCGAGAACTTCCAGAAAATGACCCTGGCCATGGCCAAGGACATCCGGGTGATCCTGGTAAAGCTGGCAGACCGCCTGCATAACATGCGCACGCTGGGCCCCATGCCTTATGAAAAGCGCCAGCGCATCGCCACTGAAACCCTCGATATCTACGCCCCTATTGCCAACCGTCTGGGCATGCACTCGATTTCGACAGAGCTCGAAGACCTGGGCTTTTCTTCCTTGTACCCCATGCGTTCGAAGTACATTTCGAAAGCGGTGGCCAAG
>CAYUNQ010000280.1:0-2785 GCA_964446185.1 uncultured Marinobacter sp.
TGATGGGGGCGTGTGTGCCGGGCATGGCACAGAGCTAGGGAGCGGAGCGTCGCCCGGGTGAAAGTCCTCCTGCCAGCATTCGAGGCGCTGCCAGAGTAGCTAATCAGTCGTATCCTAGTAGAATGCCCGCCAATCAAGCCCAAGACCAAAAGGACTTCCGCGTCATGTTTCAATCCGTCTTCCAGCGCCACTGGAATCCCTATGTTGTGCTCATCGCCGCCGGCTTGCTCAGTGCCCTGTACTTTGGCCTGACCTCCACGGTGTGGGCGGTCACCGGTGAATTTACCCGGCTTGGGGGCGAGATCCTGCAGGTGTTCGGGGTGGATGTGTCCGGGTGGGAGTACTACCAGATGGTCAAACTGGATGGGTCCACCTGGACCCGCCCGGATGGCTGGATTGTCTGGGGCATGTTTATCGGGGCGCTGATGATGGTGCTGCTGAGCAACAGCTTCAAGGTTCGGCTGCCACAGCAGAAGCGCCGCTATGTGCAGGGCTTTGTCGGCGGCATTATTGCCGGTTTTGGTGCCCGCCTGGCCCTGGGGTGTAACCTGGCGGCCTTCTTTACCGGGGTGCCGCAGTTCTCGTTCCACTCCTGGATTTTCATTGTCGCCACCGGTATTGGCACGTTTTTCGGGGCGAAGCTCACCAGGATGCGCTGGTGGAAGGGCAAGCCGTCGCTGGCACGCGGTGCCGGTAAACCTTCGGTGGCTAAAACCCGGGTTATCCAGCCTTATGTGGGGGGTGCCATAGCCCTCGTTTACCTGGGTTTTGTGGTGTACCTGTTCTCTACCGGGCAGAAGCTGCTGGGCCTGGGTGCGCTGTTTGGCCTGGCTTTCGGTGTGCTGATTGAGCGTGGCCAGATCTGTTTTACCTCCGCCTTCCGGGACCTGTTCCTGGTCGGGCGCAGCCTGATGACCAAGGCCATTATTATCGGGATGGCGGCCAGTTCGGTGATCACCTTCGTCGTCATTTCTGTCTATGACCTCACGCCCATCACTCAGGTTGCAGCGCTCAGTACCCTGGTGGGCGGTGTTTTGTTCGGCCTGGGTATTGTGATGGCCTCGGGTTGTGAAACCGGCATGATGTACCGGCTGATGGAAGGCCAGGTGCTATTTTTGCCGGTATTTGCCGGCAATGTGATCGGTGCTACGGTACTGGCGTATGGCTGGGACAACCTCGGTATCTATGATGTGCTGGTGCAAGGTGGTGACAAGGTCAACCTGATCGCCACGCTTGGCCCTGCTGGCGCGATTCTCAGTACTCTCGCCATGCTGGGCATCCTGTACGCTTTGACCGTGTACCGGGAAAAGAGCTACCACCGTAATTTCGAGTTGAGAAGGGGTGTTGCGTAACATGGAAACCATGAAAGAGGCAGATTTCACGCTGGACCTGCGGGGCGAATCCTGCCCGTATCCGGTGATTTATACCCTCGAAGCGCTGGAAGGCATGAACAAGGGTGAGCTGTTGCAGGTGATCACCGATTGCCCGGGCTCGTTCCGCAATGTGCCGGAAGAGGCCATCGCCCACGGTTATACCTTTGCCCAGGACCCGGTGAAGAACGGGCAGGAATACCTTTTTTATATTTACGCCTAGCGGATCGACAGCTTACTGCCGCCATCAAACCGTCACCGGAAACCCGCATACTGGTTTTCCACAGGATTGAAACGGCGGGGCGAGCCCCCATATCTGGTTGGGCAGCGGGATAACGCCGTACCGCTGCGGGCCGTAAGGCAGGATTTTTATCAGGATAGGCTGAGCCTATCCTGAGGTTGGAAATAATCAATTTTTACCGAATTGGCAAAAGCAGTATTCTTTGCACCGATTCTTAGCCATCAACCCAAACTACCAACAGGAGTTATTCTGCGATGGGTATTATTAACAGCGAAATCAAACCGTTCAACGCAACCGCATTCAAGCAGGGCGAGTTTGTAGAAATCTCTGAAGCAGACGTTAAAGGCAAGTGGTCTGTATTCTTCTTCTACCCGGCTGACTTCACCTTCGTTTGCCCGACCGAACTGGGCGACGTAGCGGACAAGTACGAAGAGCTGCAGAAGCTGGGCGTTGAAGTGTTCTCCGTGTCTACCGACACCCACTTCACCCATAAAGCATGGCACGATACTTCCGACACCATCGGCAAGATCCAGTACTACATGGTAGGCGACCAGACCGGCACCATCACCAACAACTTCGGTGTTATGCGTGAAGGCCAGGGCCTGGCAGACCGCGCTACTTTCCTGATCGATCCGGATGGCATCATCCAGGCCATGGAAATCACTGCTGAAGGCATCGGCCGTGACGCAGACGACCTGCTGCGCAAGGTTAAAGCTGCCCAGTACGTTCGTAACCATCCTGGTGAAGTTTGCCCGGCCAAGTGGAAAGAAGGCGAAGAAACACTGGCTCCGTCTCTGGACCTGGTTGGCAAGATCTAAGTTTTTCTGCCACAGAAAAACTGACTGGAAAGAGGCCTGTCCGCAGGCCTCGATCCCCCGAAAACCCCGGCTCTGCCGGGGTTTTTGCGTTGTGGTGTCCGCAAAACCCGCAATCTTGCCACCGGTCATGCCCTGGGCTTCCGATATCGTCTACTGTTGAAGTGAAGCTTGAGGTATTCGAGCGGCTGTGGTGGCCGGGGTTCAGAGTGGGGATGGGTTAACGCGCATACTATAGCTCTGCCCTATTAATCGCTTTGTATCAATTAATTTGAGCTTTGTATTGCAGGGCCGTATCTTACATACAACTTCTTTTAACGATTCACTTTGAATTCAGCCACTTGGCTACGACAGATATC
>CAYUNQ010000281.1:0-1136 GCA_964446185.1 uncultured Marinobacter sp.
TGCGGAGCCATGGATGGCGGAGCAGAGCGTACAGGGACGTATTCACAGCGTGTTTGAGAAAGACCTGCCCGCACACTTAGCACGCACCAAAAGCCAGACCTGTTAGAATCCCGCCACACTCAGAACCAAGGCACCCGACTCCAAGTGCACAAAAACCTGCAAAACGCCTCCCTGGGCCGCCAGCTCTACCACATGACCTGGCCCATGCTGTTCGGCGTGCTCTCCCTGATGACCTTCCAGCTCACCGACAGCTTCTTCGTCGGCCAGCTGGGCCGGGACCCTCTGGCGGCCCTCGGCTTTACCGTGCCCATGCAGCAACTGGTCAGCGGCATGTACGTGGGCCTGGGCATCGCCACCACCGCCATCATCTCCCGCACCCTGGGCCAGGGTGACGACCTGCGTGCCCAGCGCCTGGGCGGCCTGGTGATCGCAATTGGCGCCGGCCTTGCGTTGACGCTTTGCCTGTCGGTCTGGCTGCTGCAAAGCCTGATCCTGGACCTGCTCGGGGCCGAACAGGCCCTGCGCCCGGTCATTCGCGAATACTGGGCACCCTGGCTGCTGTCGGCCTGGACCGGCGCCATGGTGTACTTCAGCTACGCCGTATGCCGGGCCAACGGCGATACCCGCCTGCCCGGCTACATGATGATCATCACCAGCCTGCTCAACATCGCCCTGGATCCGCTGTACATCTTTGTCTTCGGCTGGGGCCTGCCCGGTGCGGCCTGGGCCACCATCACCGCCTTCAGTATCGGCGCCCTGATTGTGTTTCCCACCTTGCTCAAACGGGCCTGGCTGCGCTTTGACCTGCTCCAGCTGCAACTGGCCCAGGCTGTCCGCCAGCTTGGCGGCATTATGGCCCCGGCCATGGTCAGCCAGCTGATGCCGCCCATCTCGGCGATGCTGGCCACCGCCCTGGTAGCCAGCTTTGGTTCCGCCGCCGTGGCGGCCTGGGGCCTGGGTACCCGACTGGAGTTTTTCTCCATTGTGGTGGTGCTGGCGCTGACCATGTCCATGCCGCCAATGATCGGGCGTATGCTCGGGGCCGGTGAGCTGGAGAAGATCCGCAAACTGGTGCGTATTGCCGTGCGTTTTATCCTGGGCTGGCAGCTGTTTATCGGGCTGGTGTGGCTGGGCGC
>CAYUNQ010000281.1:1236-2752 GCA_964446185.1 uncultured Marinobacter sp.
CCGGGCTGACCGGCCTGATGACCGGCGCCCTGATTGGCAACCTGCTGGCCGGTGCGATGGCCTACAGCCTGTACCGGCAAGGTATGAACCGGCTGCGCCGGCCGGCATGATGCGGCTCAGGCAAAGCGGGCGCGGAAGCTCTCCGGCATGGGGGTGACTTCGCGGGTTTTGTAGTTGAAGAACACAAAGCCGTATTTGGCCAGGGCCACCGGCTGGCCGCTGTCGGCCTTGGTCACCCGGAATACGAAGTCGCCGCCGTATTTGTTGAAGTCCATCAGGCCCACTTCGAAGCGCAGCATGTCCGGGTAGAAGGATTCGCCCTGGTACATGGTGGCCAGGTCGGTGACGATGATGCCCGAGCCATCCTCGCCGCCTTCTTCAACGCCGTATTCCACCAGGAACTGTGCGCGGGCTTCGGAGAGCATGGAGATCAGGGCGTCGTTACCCAGGTGGTTGGCGCCGTTGATGTCGGTGATTCTGACCGGCATCCTTGTTTCGAAGCAGAAGGCGTTATCGGGGAATTCGAGTTTGATTCTGGCCACGGCGGGGTTCCTTGGTTTGCGCTTTGGTGTTGGGGCTGCATCATACTCCTACCTTTGTCCCTTCTCATCCTGTGGGTTATTCGGGTATCTTGCTTTGTATCCCTGCGCTTTCTGTTGCGATGTAAGCGGCAATTGGCGGCATTTAAGACTTAATAACAAGAGTAAGTTATGAACATTCGCCCTGCGGCCACCCTGGTTCTGACCCGAGATACAGACAACGGTATTGAAGTCCTGCTCCTGCAGCGCACCTGGGATGCGGTGTTTCTGCCGGGGTATTTTGTGTTCCCAGGCGGTGCGGTTAACGAGCAGGAGGCGCGGGCGCATTCGATCGGGATTGAAGATGCCGACATCAGCCAGACCATGAGCCTGGATGAAGGCGGTGCGGATTACATGTTGGCGGCGGTTCGGGAGTGTTTTGAGGAGGCGGGGATTCTGCTGGCTCAGGAGGGCTCCGGGAAGCTGGTGGATTCCGGTCATGCGGTGCATGGTGAGCGGTTTGCGTTGTTCCGGGAGGAGGTTTCGCTGGCGCAGTTGTGTGAGAAGCATCAGCTGACGTTGCCGCTGGACCGGCTGGCGTATCTGAGCCACTGGGTGACCCCGCCGGGGCCGCCACGGCGGTTTGATACGCGGTTTTTTGTAGCGGTGGCGCCGGAGGGTCAGGTTGCCAGTCATGATGGCACCGAGACCATTGACCATGTGTGGATTTCGCCGGCGAAGGCGCTGGAGGAGCATCGGGGCGGGCAGCGGTTGTTGGGGTTGCCGACGATTCGCACGTTGCGGGTGTTGTGTGATTTCAGCACCACCGCTGAGCTGATGCGCTATGCCCATGCCAATCCCCCGGAGGCGTTTCCGACCGACCCCTGGCCGGCGCTTCGTAAGGGCCAGCCGGTGCTGCTGGAGCCCAATGCGCCGGCCTACGACGAAGCGGTGAAGCTGGACCCGGAAGGCGAAGGGTCCACCCGGGCGGAGATTGT
>CAYUNQ010000282.1:0-2746 GCA_964446185.1 uncultured Marinobacter sp.
CCGACCACCATGCCGGGGCGGTAGATGCGGAACGGCACCTTGCACTCTTCCCGCACTACTTTTTCGGATTCGTGCTTGGTGCGCAGGTACGGATGATCCAGCTTTTCCGCTTCTTCAAACATATCTTCGCGGAAAATACCCTTGAACAGGCCGGCAGCGGCAATCGACGAAACGTGGTGGAAGTGCTTTGCGCCCATGGCTTCTGCAGCCTGAACAGCAGCCCGGGTGCCTTCAATATTGGTTGCTGCCTGTGCCTCTTCATCGGCGCTCATGTCGTACACAGCGGCCAGGTGGAAGAAGTGATCAACATTCCCTTTCAGGGCCTTCAGGGCCTTGGCATCAATGCCGAGATTCTTGCTGGTGAGGTCGCCGATAACCGCCTTTACCCGGCTGTCATCCACACCCCAGCGCTCACGCAGCTCTGCCAGCTTGTCCTGCGACTGCTCGCGCACCAGAACGTGTACGGTACCGCCCCGGGCCAGCAGTTTTTCTACCAGAAAACGACCGATAAAACCGGTGCCGCCTGTCAGGAAATAATTCATAAATACTCCATCCTGCCTGTTGCTCTGTTATTGTCTGTTCACCAACGAACCATAAGACTAAAGTCTTAGCCCTGTTCCATTCGCGGGCATTCTACTTATTTGCAACCTTCATGTATCGAACTTTTTTAGAGCTTTTACTCTGTAACCCTTTGTTTTTAATAGAGCCATTACTCTAAAAACCGGATAAATCCCGCCCAGGGAATGTCCGGAATACCGACACACCAGCTTTTCAGACTAGCACAGGATTCGGGCGCTGGCGTCGTAACAGCCGGGTTACCAACGGGCAATGCAAGCGGCCGGCAGCAATGCGATAATCAGGAACTTCCAGCGCATCGACGCATCCAATCACGTCAATCTACCAAGGTTTAGCCAAACAGCATGCAGAACGACAGCCCCAACACCGAACGCTACATCGCCATTGCCCGTGCCTGCCTCAAGGCCATCAACGATACCGCCGCCAACAGTGGCACCCGGGAAGAGAAAATCGATGCCGTATACCAGGCCATCGACAAGGCGTTCCAGGCCGAGTTTGCAGAGTACCGCCAAGCCACCGCGATTATGGCCACCGTACTCGAGCGGATTGCCACCGGTGACCTGGATGCTGAAAAAGCTGCCAGCCTGGCCCGGAAAACCCTGGCCCAGCAGCCGGCGAACACCAAAACCGGCCAGATGCACTGACCCCGGATTTCCCACTGCACTTTCGTCCATAGCACAGTAAAGAGGCCCCATGACTGCCGAACGTTCTCTGGTCCATAGACTGTTCCGTATCCAGATCCTGGCCCTGCTTGTTCTGGGTTACCTGCTGCTCAGTCCCCTGGCGCTGGCCAGCGTATCGCCCGTTAAAAGCCCCAACGATCCGAACGAATACCGCTACCTGGAACTGGACAACGGCCTGAGAGTGGTACTGACCTCAGACCCGGCCGCTGATAAAGCGGCCGCCTCCATGAATGTCGCGGTGGGCAGCGGCAACGATCCGAAAGACCGTGAGGGTCTCGCCCATTTTCTGGAGCACATGCTGTTTCTGGGTACCGAAAAATACCCGGACCCGGGCGAATACCAGCAGTTCATCCGCAGCCACGGCGGCAGCCACAACGCCTTTACCGCCTTTGCAGACACCAACTACTTCTTCGACGTGGAAGGTGAGTTCCTGGAACCGGCACTGGACCGCTTCGCCCAGCAGTTCTCCCACCCGCTGTTTACCGCGGAGCTGGTGGACCGGGAACGTAACGCGGTGCACTCCGAATTCAGCGCCAAGCTGAAAGAAGACGGCCGGCGCCTGCTGTCGGTACGCAAAGCCGCCGGCAACCCGGACCATGCCTTCAGCCAGTTTGCCGTAGGCAACCTGAGCACCCTGGAAAATACCGAAGACAACCCCCTGCGCCCAGACCTGATCGAATTCTGGGAGCAAAACTACTCCGCCAACATCATGACCCTGGCGGTGTATGGCCCCCAGCCGCTGGATGAGCTGGAAACCATGGTTCGCGAGCGTTTTTCAGCCATCGCCAATCGCAACCTGACAGCCAGGACCCACCCGGAACCGCTTTATGACCTGGAGCAGCTGCCGGAAAAAGTCACCGCCCAGACCCTCAAAGACAGCCGCAACATGACCCTGTCTTTCCCGATTCCGTCGCAACGGGATAACTACCAGACCAAGCCCGCTTCCTACGTAGCCAACCTGCTCGGCCATGAAGGCCACGGCAGCCTGTTTGATGTGCTCAAGCGGGCCGGGCTGGTGGAAAGCCTGTCTGCCGGATTAGGCATGGACACCGGCGAACACGCCACCCTGGACCTCAGCATGTCACTGACCCGCGAAGGCCTGGCCCGGCAGGATGACATCCTGGCCCTGAGCTTTCGCTATATCGACAAGGTTCGCAACAAGGGTGTCAGTGAAAACCGCTTTGATGAAATGAAACAGCTGGCAGTGATCGACTTCCGTTTCCGGGAACGCAGTGAACCCATGAGGGAAGCCATGCGCCTGTCCAGCTTGCTGCGGGATTACCCGCCCCGGGATATTCTGAGCGCGCCCTGGCTGATGGAGCGCTACGCGCCTGAACAGTACCAGGCCATCCTGGATCGCCTGACGCCGGACAACCTGATGGTCTGGGTATCTGCCCCGGCCCAGCCGGAAGGCACGCCCCTGTTCACCAACTGGTACGAAACCCCGTGGCAGCGCGAGCCGCTCACCGTGCCCGAAACCACCGATA
>CAYUNQ010000283.1:0-408 GCA_964446185.1 uncultured Marinobacter sp.
CAGCGAAGCCTGCCAGGCCACCCTGGACAGGGTGCTGGGCAACAACAGTGCCTGCGTATTCGCTTCGGTGACTACCCTGGACGGTCGTTCACTGGCCTTTACCGCCAAGAACGATGCCATCCGCAGCAGCCGGGTGGCTGCTCTGGGTTGTTCCCTGATGTCTCTTAGCGAGGCATTCAGCCGGGAAATCCTGCAGAGCCAGTGCTCCCACAATGTCATTGCCACCAGCCACGGTTCCATCATCACTGTGCGCTTGCCCTGCAAGCAGCACCAGTTTGCGCTGTCTGTCTGCGTTGACCGCAGCGAAAACCTGGCCATGGCCTTGCGGCTGACCCTGGATGCAGCCCAGGCCCTGGCCGACACCATTGATAACTGACCCCCCAAACAGAACAGAAGAAGGATAGATCA
>CAYUNQ010000283.1:418-2744 GCA_964446185.1 uncultured Marinobacter sp.
CGTATGACTCTGGATGCCGCCCAGGCCTTGGCCGACACCATCGACAACTGATTACCAACCCCAACAGAACAGAAGAAGGATAGTTCAGCATGGCAAAAATCAACCTTGAATCCCTGCGTGAAATCGACGGCTACGTGGCAGCGGCCCTGGTAGACATGGACAGCGGCATGATGATGGCCGGAGACGGTGCCGGCATTGACCTGGAAATTGCTGCGGCTGGCAATTCCGAAGTGCTGCGCGCCAAGCGCAAAGTGGCCAGCAGCCTGGATCTGAACGACACCATTGAAGACGTGCTGATCAGCCTGGCCAAGCAGTACCACCTGATTCGCCCGCTGGAAAGCAACCAGCAGATCTTCCTGTACCTGGTGCTGGACCGTTCCCGGGCGAACCTGGCCATGGCTCGCCATGAGCTGCGCAGCTTCGAGAAAGACCAGGATTTCTCCTGATCGAAAGAGATATTTCCGGGCCCTCCAGGCGGGCCCTTTTCTTTACAGGTTTGTGTAAAGGAGGCTCCACCAATGAACGTTGATATCAGGGTAGCTGTCGCCGGTGATGAACTGCAGAAAAGGCTCCGGCTGGCAGCAGGGCTGCTGCAGGCCCACAAAATAGAAGGCAGTCTGCGCCCCTGGGACGGCACCCGGTGCGATTGCGCTATCGTTGCCGCCGATGACCTGTACGGTGAACGGATACAGAACTATGCCCGGCGCAAGCAAATCCCGGTACTTGCCATCACCCGGGCAAACGACCGCTTTGACCCCGCCACCGCCACCATCGGCGAGCACGCACCCATAAACGTTTATGTGCGGGCTTTGCTGAACCTGCTGAAAGCTGAGGCCAAACCGGCAGCGCCGGCACAGGCAACGGCGGCGTCGGTAACATCCCGGACGGCTGGACTAATTGTGCTGGCCCAGGCCCTTAGCCGGCAAACGGGTGACCTGGTGATGGCATTGGACGGGGTGGAGCTTGGCATTTGCCCGTCGACTGGAACCATCCATGCAGCGTCGTCTGAGGTGATGCTTCAGGCCAAGCAATTGTTGGGACAGCCGGGCTGGCAGCTGCGTGAGGCTGCGGGCAGTCAGGTTGCCAATGGTCATGCCGAAAGCCTGGATATTTTCATGATTCGTGCCGGCATCCATCATGGTGAGGCCCTGCCGATGTTCCCGCTGGAAGGTTCACGAATGAAGTGCTGGCCGGACCTTGGCACCGCGCCGGATCTGATTGAGCCGCTTCGGGTTGCGAGCCTGCTGGCCAAGGGCCATCGAGACCTGCAAAAGGTGGCCGGGCTGACCGGCATAGAGCCGGTACAGGCATCGGGCATCCTGTGGGGATTCCAGGCCGCAGGGTTGATCGTTCCGGACCAGCAGAAAATGCCTTCGCCACATCCGAAAACCGCCTCGAACGACCGGCTGCCGGCATCAGGCCTGTTCCAGAAGCTGGCCGCCCGCTTCGGGTTGTTCCAGAAAGCCTCCTGACGGACACCGCATGCAAGACATTAACAGTAGTGCCGTAAAACTGGTGATTGCCGGCCCGGTCGGGGCTGGTAAGACCACCACCATCCGAACGCTGTCAGACTCTGAACCGGTATCCACCGAAATGCCCATGAGCGAGCCGGCCATGGGTGATAAAACCACCACAACTGTCGCCTTCGATTTTTCTACCGTCATGCTGGAGGACGGCCAACCCCTGTTCATCTACGGCTTGCCCGGGCAGGAGCGGTTTGAGCACATGTGGTCGATTGTGCTGGAAGGGGCTTTTGGTGTGTTATTGGTGCTGGATGCCAGTGATGAACGGCTTCAGGAAGAATGCGAGGGCTGGCTGGCCGCCATCGAAAAGATTGCGCCGGGCACCCCGGTTGTCATTGGCCTGACCAAAACCGACTTGCTGACAAAGCCGGACTTGCGATCTCTGCGTGCCAACCTGGCGGAACAGGGGCTGGTTCTGCCCGTGTTCAGCTTTGATGCCAGAGACAAGGCGCAGGCGAACCATATGGTGCGTGCGCTGCTTGCCTCGATAGTGTGATGGCTGCGTCGGGCTCAGTCGAAATCCGGCAGGTCCGGTTTTACCAGCGGCTTTCCTGCCGCTTCCCAGGCTTCGATGCCCCCGGTAATGGACTGCACGTGAATGTAGCCCATTTCCTTCATGGCTTTTGCCGCCAGGGCCGAGCGCCCGCTGTTCTTGCAGTAGATCACCAGGTTCAGTCCCCGGTCTTCAAACGCCGGGTCGTTGGTGAGTTTGAACTCCAGGATACCGCGGGACACATTGATGGCGCCGGGAATGTGGCTGGCGTGGTATTCGTCGGCTTCGCGCACATCCAGCAGCATGTCTG
>CAYUNQ010000284.1:0-2739 GCA_964446185.1 uncultured Marinobacter sp.
TAAGATACCCCGGGCGTTCAGCACACCGGGAAAGGTCTCTGGTTCACCATCTTCTATCTGCGGCTGTCGAGGCTTCAATTGCCAGGCGGGAACTTGAAGACCAGATTTTCAGTCTGGAGCAGGGGCCACAGCGCATCACGCTGGTTGTAACTCCCTTGCAGGGTGCCGGGGTAGGGAGCATGGCTCAGGGGGTGCTTGTTACCTTGCACGATTGGAGCTGGGGCACTCAAATCAGCGATGACTTGCTGAAAACTCTGTTTGATCTGACCGATGCCGAAGCAACGGTTGCCGCTAAGCTTGTTAGTGGCCAGAGCTTGTCGGATATTGCGGTAACCTCGGGCCGGTCGCGGGAAACGATCAAGTATCACCTCAACAATATATTCCGGAAAACCGGCACGCGTCGTCAGGGAGAGTTGGTGTCGCTATTGTCCCGGGCCTGCACCACTGTTTGACTCTCTGCCCATAAAAAAACCGCGCAAAGCGCGGCTTCAAGAAGGTACCAACCTCACAAGGAGGCGGGTTGGACTAGTTCAGAGACACTAATCAACGTGGTCATTATTGACTGGAAACATGTCTTGATAAAGGTCATGAATGGACATTTGCCGGTCATTTCCGGCCAGATTTTTGGTCTGGCCGGCATTCCAGCCCCTTCAGGCGACCCAGTGCTCATCCGAAAACGCCATCAGGCTGTCTTTGCCGCTCTGGATGTCTTTCAGTAGCCAATCCATCTCTGGCATCAGCGGTTTTTTCCAGTTCGTGCAGCTTGTCTGCACCTTGCACGGTGGGTACAAAGTCGATGTGGTCATTCATACGGCTGTTTGAATCTTTTGGTTTGCTGAAGGCGAGCCTGCCGGGATTGTTTTTTCGTATGGTTGGAGTGAAGCGGTTTAATCACAGCGAGGGAGAACAGGATGGCAACTCTTGGCGATGGGCAGCGAATTGCCCTGGTAAAAGCAGGAAAAAGCCGCCGCAGACGGGCTGCGGCGGTAAACGTCATCGAATAAACGGGTTCAGCAGGCGGGTGAAGGTGCCGGTAAGCTTCAGCGGTGCGCTCAGAACCGACAGGGTAATGCAGTCTTCGCAGCCGACCGCTACCGGTTTGTGTTCGTCTTCCTCGTTCAGCACAACGAAGTCCCACTGATTGAACACGCCCTTCTGATCCGAGAAAGCACCCTGCAGTACGATGGTGGTTTCAGTACCGCGGTGGGTATGGGCCGGGGCCTTGCCGCCCGCAACCAGTTTCTGCAGAACCACGCGCTCGGCCTGGCCGGGAAACTTCTCGGTGATGTCCAGCACGCTGACATCGCCCAGCTGCCGCTTCCACGGCAAGTTGTTGATGTCGTCGCCCAACAGTTTCTGTAACGGGCTCAGGCGCGGCGCTTCTGCGACCGGGGAAACCGGTTCCGGTGCGCTGTCGATACGGGACATCAGCTGCTCGAAGCTGGTGTCCGACACGCTGACCCTGGGTTGTTCGGCCATCATCACGGCGCCCAGGCTGTTCAGGGTATCTACCCGGCTTCTGCAGTGAGCACACTGGTCCAGGTGCAAACGGATGCACAGGGCATGGGGCTCGGTGAGGTTGCCCGCACTGTACTCCATCAGGCTCAGGCTGTCGGGGTGGTGCCGTGTCATACGTTCTGGTCCTGCAAAATCACTTTCAGTTTGTTCAGTGCCAGGCGCACCCGGCTTTTCACGGTACCCAGCGGGATATCGAGCTCGTCTGCCACCATCTGGTGGGATTTGTGCTCCATATATACCTTGGCAATCACGGTAATCTGTTCTTCCGGCAATTGGCTGAGGGATTCTCGAATGCGCCGCTCAGACATCAGGCGATGAAGGGAGGTTACCGGTTCATCTTCGTTCTCGCCGGGAATCTGCCACAGATCTTCGGTTTCCACGGCCATTTCGGCGCTGGTGCGCTGCATTTTGCGCAGCATGTCGATGCGCTGGTTCCGGGCGATGGTGAAAATCCAGGTAGAGGCGGCGGCCTTTTTCCAGTCGTACAGGCAGGAGCGACGCCAGATCGAAATAAAGACTTCCTGCACCAACTCCTCGGCGTGGCTGGCCAGGCCGTTGGAGATGGCGTAGTACTTGATCTGTGGTGCAAAGTGCTCGAACAGGGCGTGGTACGCAGCCCGGTCCTGGTGCTTGCCGACTTTTTCCAGCAAGGCTCCCCAAGGGTCCTTGCTGCGGCCCTCGGTTTTTGCGGGTTGCTGATCCAGTGTCGTCACCGGACGCTCCTTGACGGTCGCATGATTTGAGCTGGCTAATCTGATCATTCTAGGCACTCACCACAGTGTTGTCAGTGAGTGTTTTTACGCCAGCCCGAAAGGTTCGGATTGCTCCGGGCGAAATTAATGCAGAAAGTTATTCTTCCAGATAGGTGTAGCCTTCCAGTCCTGCGGCCAGCTCGTCCAGCAGTTGCTGCTGCAGGCCGGGTTTGAGGCTGCTGGCCCGGAATTTTTCCCGGTAGGCCTGCAGCAGTGTATCCGGCTCGAAATTCACGTAACGCAACACTTTGGCTACGGTATCGCCCATGATGGGCTCCCCGATGCGGTAGTGGCCTTGCTCGTCCAGCCGCACATCCACCGAGTCGGTGTCGCCGAACAGGTTGTGCATGTCGCCGAGAATTTCCTGGTAGGCGCCGGTCATGAAAAAGCCCATCAGCAGCGGTTCATCCGGATTATGTTCCGGCAGGGGCAGGGTGGTTTCGATGCCCTGGCCATCCACATACTGGTC
>CAYUNQ010000285.1:0-2719 GCA_964446185.1 uncultured Marinobacter sp.
GTTCGAGCTTGAGCTTGTAGCTGAGTTTTACCGGCTTCTGCTTAGCTGGGCTGGCAGCCGCAGGCTCGGACTTTTCCGGTGCGGCAGCTTTAACACGTTTGTCCTGCTTGTCTGGCCGGCTACCGGAAGCCTCGGCAGGAAAAACCCCGCCTTGCCGGCGCCAGTCACTGTAGCCACCAACGTACTCCCTCGCCCGCCCGGTTCCATCCAGGAAAATCGTGTCGGTCACCACGTTATCAAGGAATTCACGGTCATGACTGATCACAATGACGGTGCCCTTGAATTCCGACAGCTGCTCTTCGAGCAACTCCAGGGTCTCAACATCGAGGTCGTTAGTGGGCTCATCCAGCACCAGAATATTGGCCGGCTTGCTGAACAGCTTGGCCAGCAACAGCCGGGCACGCTCTCCCCCGGAGAACACACTCACCGGTGAGCGCGCGCGCTCAGGGGTGAACAGGAATTCCTGAAGGTAGCCCAGCACATGCTTGCTCTGACCATTGATATCAATGAACTCGCGGCCCTCTGCCAGGTTGTCCAGCGCATTACTTTCCAGGTCCAGCTCACCGCGAAGCTGGTCAAAGTAAGCAACCTGCAGATGGGTTCCCAGACGGATGCTGCCTTCTGTGGGCTCGAGTTCGCCCAGCAACAACCGCACCAGAGTGGTTTTCCCGGTGCCATTTTCACCCACCAGGCCAATCTTGTCGCCCCGCAGCAGCGTCAGATTCATATCCCTGATTACCGGCTCACCGCCCGGGTAGGCAAAACCTGCATTCCGGGCTTCGGCCACAAGCTTGCCGGAACGGGCGGCCTCTTCAACAGAGAAGTTGGCTGTACCGCCCCTCACCCGCCGCTGCCGGTGTTCCTCTCGCATGGCCCTTAACGCCCGCACCCGGCCCATGTTACGGGTTCTTCGGGCCTTGATGCCCTGCCGAATCCAGGCCTCCTCCTGCTTTAACCGCTTATCGAACAGGGCGTTCTGACGCTCCTCTTCTTCCAGCGCCTTTTCCTTCAGCTCAAGGTATTTGTCATAGCTGGCAGCAAAGCTGATCAATTGCCCCCGGTCCAGCTCAACCACCCGGGTTGCCATGCGCCGGATAAAGGCCCGGTCATGACTGACAAACAGCATGGCTCCCCGGAACTGGCCCAGGGCTTCCTCCAACCAGGCGATAGCAGGGACATCCAGGTGGTTGGTGGGTTCATCCAGCAACAAGATATCCGGCTCAGCTACCAACGCCCTGGCCAGCAAGACCCTGCGCTGCCAGCCGCCTGACAAAGTGTTCAGTGTACGTTCGGGGTCTACCCCGTATTGCGCCAGTATGGTCGTTACTTTCTGGTCCAGGCGCCAGCCATCCAGGCTTTCAAGGCGCTCCTGCACCTTCATCATCCGATCCAGGCTGGATTCATCCGCTTGTTGGGACAAACGGTGAAATTCCGCCAGCAATTCGCCGGTTTCCGGGAAGGCCGACGCCACCACGTCGTAGGCTGTGCGGGTGTCGCCAGATGGCAGGTTCTGGGGAAGCACAGACAACACCGAACCTTCGTCAAAGCGGACCACCCCGCCATCCGGCACGACTTCTCCGCTCACGATTTTCAGAAGCGTGGATTTACCTTCGCCATTTCTTCCCAGCAGGCACACCCGCTCTCCAGGCTCAATGGTCAGCGAGGCTTCATCCAGCAATGGATGCATGCCAAAGGAAAGGGAAATTTTATCCAGGTTCAGTAATGGCACCTTGTTCACGACTCCTGTTGGGAAATGGCAACACTGTCTCCGACCGCCACCCTGCCACCACCAAGGTGGATGGCATTCTGGCCAAAGATCACGCCCTCAGGCGTTCTTCGATAGGTGGAAAGCGTTCTTAAAGGCTCGGTACCGGCATCCTTGATGCCAGTCTCGGGGTCAACCGTGGTCAATACGCAGCGGGAGCAGGGTTTGACCACCGCAAACGCTGCGCTCCCGATGTTCAACGATTGCCAGCGATCTTCGCTCCAGGCCGGTGCACCGGAAACCACGATATTGGGCCGGAAGCACGGCATAGCAACCGGCTTGGCCAGGCGGGAGTTGAGCTCATCGAGCGAGGCCTGATTGGTAAGCAAGAACGGAAAACCGTCCGCAAAGCCCACGCGCCGGTCATCCACCACCCGATCGGGATCAACCCGCCGGAAGCTGGAATCGGGCATGTTCACTAAACGCAAACGGGCACCGCAGAACGCGCTCAACGCCGAACTGGCGTCCGGGTTGCCGGTCAGGGCGTCGACTGCATCTTGCCAGACCACAACCCTGACCTGCCCCGGCCCCGCCGATAACGGGAAAGTTCCGTGCCCAGGCACCATTATATCCACGTGACCGTTATGCATCCGGGTACGGACGAGAGCCAGCTTTGGCAGCTGACGCTGGGTAACAAAACGGTTCTGATCGTCCACAATCATCCAGCGGCGATCCCCTTGGGGGCCGAAATCATCAAGTTCGAAGCTGGAGACCTCGATACCCGCCAGAGATTTCACGGGATACAGGTAAAGCGACTGCACCTTCATATCATCACGCGCTCGTACACGCCGGATTCAGAATTGGGGCTGTCGAGTATAACCGACACGGGCAATAGAAAGGGGAGATATCCTGAGCCGGAAAACAAAAAACCCGACTCAAAGGTCGGGTTTTTTAGAATCTGGAGCGGGAAACGAGATTCGAACTCGCGACCCCAACCTTGGCAAGGTTGTGCTC
>CAYUNQ010000286.1:0-2717 GCA_964446185.1 uncultured Marinobacter sp.
TTGGTCGTCCGAGGTGCTGGATATTTCTCTCGGTGGGGTGATGGTCAGGCGCCCGGAGGGTGAGGCTTTACCGTATAACAAGCCGTTCGAGGTGGTGGTTCACGTAGACGACCATGCGACTGGCATTGTTATGGCCGTGGAGCTGAGGCACACGGATGATGAGCGGCTCGGGTTTCGGTGTGATTACATCGACGCCGAAAGCACCGAGAACCTTGAGCGGTTGGTGGCCAGTAAGTTGGGAGATCTGGCGCTGTTAGAGCGGGATTTTGCAAAGTTGATCGGCTAGGAGGAGCTTAGAGCTCCTCCAGCGCCGAAAGGGCATCTGATAGCTTGGTTACCGGGATGACTTTCATGCCCTCCACCGGCTTGCGAGGTGCGTTGCCCTTGGGTACCAGCGCACGGGTAAAGCCGTGCTTGGCGGCTTCGTAGATGCGCTCCTGGCCACTTGGCACCGGGCGAATCTCGCCGGACAGGCCCACTTCCCCGAATATCACCAGGTCCTGCGGCAAGGCCCGGTTGCGGAAGGAAGACACCACCGCTGCAAGCAGCGCCAGGTCCGCACTGGTCTCGTTGACCTTTACGCCACCCACCACGTTCACGAACACATCCTGGTCGGCCACGTGCATGCCGCCATGGCGGTGCAGCACGGCCAGCAGCATTGCTAACCGGTTCTGGTCGGTGCCTACCGCTACCCGTCTGGGGTAGCTGCCCTGGGCCATGTCCACCAGGGCCTGGATTTCCACCAGCATTGGCCGTGTGCCTTCCCAGACCACCATCACCACACTGCCCGGTGCAGCTTCTTCGCCCCGGTTCAGGAAGATGGCGCTGGGGTTTTTTACTTCCTTCAGACCCTGTTCCAGCATGGCGAATACGCCCAGCTCATTCACCGCACCGAAGCGGTTCTTGATGCCCCGCAGGGTGCGGTAACGGCTGTCGCTGGAGCCTTCCAGCAGGATGGAGCAGTCGATCATATGCTCCAGTACCTTCGGGCCGGCCAGGCTGCCGTCTTTGGTGACGTGGCCGACCAGCAGCAAAATGGTGCCGGTCTGCTTGGCAAAGCGGGTGAGGAACGCGGCGCTTTCGCGCACCTGGGAAACCGAGCCGGGGGCGGATTCAATGTCCGCCACGTGCATCACCTGGATACTGTCGATCACCAGTATGCGGGGCTTTTCCGCTTCGGCTACCTGCAGCAGGCGTTCCACCGAGGTTTCCGAGAGCATTTTCAGGTCTTTGGTGGGTAAGCCCAGCCGCTTGGCGCGCATAGCCACCTGTTGCAGGGATTCCTCACCAGTCACATACAGGGCCGGGTGCTGGGCTGCCAGCTGGCATACTGCCTGCAGCAGCAGGGTACTTTTACCCGCGCCGGGATGACCGCCCATGAGCACCGCAGAGCCTTCCACCAGGCCGCCGCCCAGCACCCGGTCGAATTCCTGCATGCCGGTGCTGATGCGGGCCTGTTCGGCCAGGCTGACTTCATCAAGGCTTTTGACGGCCGACAGGCTGCCGGCGTAGCCCTCAAACCGGGCGCTACGGGCACCCTTGCCGGGGCCGGATATGCCGCGCACTTCGCTGATGGTGTTCCATTCGTGGCAGGCTGTGCACTGGCCCTGCCACTTGGAATAGTCTGCACCGCATTCGGTGCAGACATAGGAGGTTTTTGCTTTTGCCATCAGGCCAGCTTCTTATACTTCATGCGCTTGGGCTGCATGGCCGAGTCACCTTTACGCTTTTTGAAGTCGGCATCGTATTCGGTGAAGTTGCCTTCGAAGTAGACCACCTCTCCGTCGTCTTCAAACGCCAGGATGTGAGTAGCCACCCGGTCCAGGAACCAGCGGTCGTGGGAGATCACCATGGCGGAGCCGGGGAAGTTCAGTAGCGCTTCTTCCAGGGCGCGCAGGGTTTCCACGTCCAGGTCGTTGGTGGGCTCGTCCAGCAGCAGCACGTTGCCGCCCTGTTTCAGCAGCTTGGCCAGGTGCAGGCGGTTACGCTCACCACCAGACAGGTCGCCGACTCGTTTCTGCTGGTCGGTGCCCTTGAAGTTAAAGCGACCCACGTAGGCCCGGGACGGAGTCTCGTAGTTGCCCACCTTGATGATGTCGTTACCGTCGGAAAGCTCTTCCCACACGGTCTTGCTGCCGTCCAGGTCGCGCATCTGGTCCACATAGGCCAGCTCTACGGTTTCGCCTACGGTGATGGTGCCGGAGTCCGGCTTGTCCATGCCCGCGATCATCTTGAACAGGGTGGATTTACCGGCGCCGTTACCACCGATAATGCCGACAATGGCACCGGCCGGTACGGTAAGCGAGACGTTTTCGTACAGCAGGCGGTCACCGAAGGACTTGCTGATGCCGTCTACTTCGATCACCTTGTCACCCAGACGCGGTCCGGGCGGGATGTACAGTTCGTTGGTTTCATTGCGCTTCTGGAATTCCTGGGAGCTCATTTCCTCGAAGCGGGCCATACGGGCCTTGCTCTTGGACTGGCGGCCCTTGGCGTTGGAGCGCACCCACTCCAGTTCCTGCTTGATCGCCTTCTGGTGAGCGGCTTCCTGCTTGGATTCCATCTCCAGGCGCTTCTCTTTGTTCTCCAGCCACTGGCTGTAGTTGCCTTCGAACGGAATGCCCTGGCCACGGTCCAGTTCCAGAATCCAGCCAGCCACGTTGTCGAGGAAGTAGCGGTCGTGGGTGATGGCCACAACAGTGCCTTCGTAATCGTGC
>CAYUNQ010000287.1:0-2701 GCA_964446185.1 uncultured Marinobacter sp.
CTTAACCATCTGTAAAGTCAACACACAGATGCTTGTAGTATACTTCCCCGCCTGACCGACAACACATCCAGGGCTGCCGCTAAAAAATCAACGGCGGGCACCCGTTTCAGGGGATTTTCATGGGTTACAGGTTTCCGAAAGCCCGCACATTACTCTTGCTAACCGTTACCGGGCTTGGCGCCGCCTTGGCGGGTTGTTCCACAGACCGCTACCTCATGGTTCCCAAGGATGGGCTTGAAGACGTTCGCACCTCGGTGAAAACCCAGCGCTCCACGCTGGTCACCATGGAAGATAATGCCAACGTCCGGCACAACCAGCTACTGACTGAAAACCACCAATCCACCAGGACCATCCTGGAGGCCATCGCCACCCAGGTTGAAAAGCCGGTGTGCCCGCCCGTACAGAAACTGGTTTGCCCTCCCGTGCCCAAGGATACCGGCCGCGCCGACAGGCTCAAAGGCAAGGTGATTGTGGGCGAAGTGGAAAAATTCTACCTGGCTGACCCCGGCCTGGTTTACACCTCTCGTATCGACAGTGGTGCAGAAACATCCTCTATTCACGCGCAAAACATCAAGCGCTTTGAGCGGGACGGCAGCAACTGGGTACGTTTTGATGTGCCGGTGCCGGGCACCGGCTATGAACAGTGGGTTACCCTGGAGCGGGAGATTTCCCGCCGGGTACGGATTATCCAGTCCACCGCGGACGAGGCCGAGCGCCGGGTCGTAGTGGAACTGCAGTTTGCCATCGGCGACCACCAACAGGTGGCGGAGTTTACCCTGGCAGACCGCACCAACCTGACCCACGAAGTCCTGATCGGCCGAAATATCTTGCGGGATGTCATGCTGATTGATGTGGGTAAAGAATACGCCACGGACCTGCCCGCGTCGTACCGCGACAACGCCAGCAACGGAGACGATGAATGAGCACCCGCTCCCGAGCCCCGTTCTATGCCTTTGTCTTCCTGCTGATTGCCGCAGGCCTCTCCATTGCGACATGGCGTCACCTGGAGCTTGGCATCCCCTGGATGACCGGCGAGCAGCACCCGGTGTGGATGGTTGAAGCCCGGGTCGACTTTAATGCACTGGGCGACCCGGCTGAAGTGAGCCTGCACATTCCCGAGCAGCCACCGGGCTTTCAGATTCTGAGCGAACAAGCGGCTTCCCCCGGTTATGGTTTTTCCATTCTGGAATCATCCCGCAGCCGGCGCGCCGAATGGACCAAGCGCGAAGCCACCGGCCCCCAGACCCTGTACTTCAAAGCGCAGTTTGTTCCCGATGAAGACGTAACCGAACAGACCCCTGTCCGTAAACCCCGGCCACAAGCCGTGTTCTGGGAAGAGCCGCAAGCGACTGCCGTCAGGGAAATACTGGATCAGGCCATGGAACGCTCCAGCAGCCCCGAGAGCATGACCCGGGAACTGATCCGGCTGATGCAGCCCGACACCCGCACCCAGAACACTACCCTGCTGATTTCTGAAGATAATTACCTGCAGCTGATGGTGCGCATGCTCAACCATGCCGGTATTGCTGCCCGCACCGCCGATGCCCTGAAACTGGAAGACGCCCGTCGGCGCCAGCAGCTACTGCCTTTCCTGCAGATCTACAACGGTGAACGCTGGCTGACCTTCGACCCGCGCACCGGTGCACAGGGCTTGCCCGAGAACCTTCTGTTGTGGCGCCAGGGTTCGGAATCCCTGCTGGATGTACTCGGTGGCGACAACTCTCAGGTGAGTTTCTCCATGCTGCGGCAGACCGTTCCGGCACTTCAGCTGGCCACGCTGGAAGCAAACCAGAAAGGCCTGGGTGTGCTCGGCTTCTACCAGCTGCCCATCGAAGAGCAGAGCATGTTCCGCATGCTGCTGTTGTTGCCGCTGGGCGCGCTGATTGTTGCCTTCATGCGGATTGTCATTGGTATCCGCACCTCCGGCACCTTCATGCCGGTGCTGATTGCCGTGGCCTTTGTACAGACCACCCTGGTGCCGGGCCTGGTTGCCTTCCTGTCTGTGGTGGCCATCGGCCTGCTGCTGCGGGGTTATCTGTCGAGCCTGAACCTCTTGCTGGTATCGAGGATATCGGCGCTGATTATCCTGGTTATCTTTATTACCGCCGGCCTCAGCATCATCGGCTACCAGATGGGCTTTAACACCGGCATGACGGTCACCTTCTTCCCCATGGTGATCATTGCCTGGACCATCGAGCGTATGTCTATACTGTGGGAAGAAGAAGGTGCCCTGGCCATGAGCCTGCCGCTGGCCGGCCACCTCACGTTCAACTTCCCGGAGTTGCATCTGGTGATTCTGGGGCTGATTCTGCTGATGGGCCAATACACCGGCTACAAGCTCAGCGAATTGCGCCGCTTCACTCCGATGAAGGCCTACGACTGATATGGGCGGCTGGATATCTCCACGCAGGCTCACCCGTCTCGGCATGCTGAACATGAACCGGCGCAATGTGGATTACATTGCCCGGTACAACGAACGTTCGTCTTATCCGCTGGTGGACAACAAACTGAAAACCAAGCTGGCCGTGAGCGAATACGGGGTTAAGACCCCGAAGCTCCTGCAGGTGGTTCGCCAGCAGCATGAGATCTCCCACTTCCGGGAGATGGCAGCAGGCCTGGATGGCTTTGCCATCAAGCCCGCCAAGGGTTCCGGGGGCAAAGGCATTACCGTGATTACCGGGCGCGATGGCGACGACTTCGT
>CAYUNQ010000288.1:0-2647 GCA_964446185.1 uncultured Marinobacter sp.
GGCATGAGCGACTTCTGAGGCCGCCATGGTGGCCATGAAGGGGGCGGTCCAGCAGGAGCCGGCGTATGTTATACATCGCCGGCCCTGGAGGGAAACCGCGCTGCTGGTGGATCTGTTTACCCTGAACCATGGCCGCATGAGTCTGGTTGCCCGGGGCGCCAACAGCGCAAAAAGCCCGCTCAAGGCCCAGCTGCAGCCGTTCCAGCCGCTACTGGTGGACTGGACCGGTCGCAGTGACCTGAAAACCCTGGTGCAGCTGGAAGTCCGGTCTGCCCCTTTGCTGAAGCAAACCCAGGCGCTTTACAGTGGCCTGTATATCAATGAACTGCTGCAGCGTGTGCTGCCGGTTGCCGACCCCCATCCTGTACTGTTTGCCAGCTATATCGACACCCTGCAGTCGCTCACAGGGCTTGAGGATCGTAACGACCTTGAGCCGGTGCTGCGGCGTTTTGAGCGGGAGTTCTGCGCCGCAATGGGCTACGATTTTGCCTGGGATCAGGCCACCGATACCGGGAGGCCGGTTACCCGTGAAGCCGTCTATGGCTATGATCCGGCCCGGGGCATTGTGTCTGCCGCCAGTGTGGACGCTCGCTTGACCCGGTTGCCGGGCGAGGTGCTGATGGCCCTCGCAGCCGGTGATTACACCAGTGAAGCCAGCCGCAGAATCGCCAAGCGGGTGATGCGCGTGCTGGTAGACTATCTGTTGCAGGGCAAGCCCCTGCACAGCCGCAATCTTTTCAGCCAGACAGTTTCGTCTTCAGGGAGAACCCAATGAACCCCAGAGTGTTGCTCGGAGTGAATATCGACCATGTGGCCACGCTTCGCCAGGCCCGAGGTACCCGTTATCCGGACCCGGTGCAGGCGGCACTGGTGGCGGAAGAAGCCGGTGCAGACGGCATCACCATTCATCCCCGGGAAGACCGCCGTCATATCCAGGAACGGGACGTATTGCTGCTCAAAGAAGTGTTGCAGACCAAAATGAACCTGGAAATGGCGGTCACTGATGCCATGCTGGCGTTTGCCGAGCAGGTGCGGCCGGAGTGTGTGTGCCTGGTGCCGGAAAAGCGGGAAGAGCTGACCACCGAAGGTGGGCTGGATGTTGAAGGCCAGGAAGAGCGGGTGGCCCGTGCCTGCGAGCAACTGGCAAAGATTGGAGCGGAAGTGTCGCTGTTTATTGATCCGGACCCGGTCCAGATTGATGCCGCCGTCCGGTGCGGTGCGCCGGTGGTGGAGCTGCACACCGGCGAGTACGCCGAGGCGGAAACGCCGGAGCAGGCAGATGCCTCATTCCGGATTCTGGCCGATGCCGTTGCCTATGCCCGCAAGAAGGGCCTGGTTGTGAATGCCGGCCATGGCCTGCATTACCACAACACTGAGCGGATAGCGGCTATTCCGGGTATCAACGAACTGAATATCGGCCACGCCATCGTCGCTCGGGCGGTGTTCACCGGCCTGAAAGAAGCTGTGCGTGACATGCGGGCAATTCTGGACGGCGTCCGGCGCTAGGCCGGTCAGCTGGTGGCTGGCAGGTGTTGTTCCCGGAACAATTGCTGCCAGTCGGTTTGTTCGCTCCAGGCCTGCAGTCGTGCCATGGCAGCCAGTAGCTGGTCTTTCTGGATTTCCAGGTCCTGGGCCTGGCACTTAAGGGCAGTTTCAAACCGGTTGGCGGCGGTGCGTAACTCGGGCACACCACAGTAGCGGGTCGCCCCATGCAGTTTGTGGACGCACTCCAGCAAGGCGTCCAGCTGTTGCTTGTCCCAGAACTCGGGAATGGTTTTGATGTCGGTGTGCAGCTGTTCCACCAGCATGCTGAATAACTCTTCTGCCAGATCGGCCTTGCCGGCGGCCAGCTGGATGCTTTCTTCGATACTCACGCAGTCCTGGTGCATCCGGCGGTTTGATGGCCGCAGTCCGCGCCGGGTGTCCCGCACCTCGGAAATCTTGAACCGGGGCTGGCTTGCAGTGCATTCGTAGCCGGTAAACTCCCGCACCAGTTCAACCAGTTGGGCGCTGCTGATGGGTTTGGGCATGTAGCCGTCAAAGCCCTGCTTGGCCAGCTTCTCCTGCTCATCGGCCAGCGCGTGGGCGGTCAGGGCAATGATCGGAGTCTGGTGGGAGCCGGAATCCAGGGCCCGAATGCGTGCCGTGGTTTCTACGCCGTCCATGCCCGGCATCTGCAGGTCCATGAACACCAGGTCAAAGGGCGACTGCCGTGCCTTGGTCAGGGCCTCGAATCCACTGGAGGCGCTCTCGGCATCCAGCCGGCAATCCTTTAGCAGCGTCATCACCAGTTTCAGGTTAGCTTCGTTATCGTCTACCGCCAGAATGCGCGGCACCCGGCTGGCACCGCCCGGTCTGCGGCCCTGCACGGGCTGGGGCAGGGCACCCCGGGCGGAGTGGATGCCATGGATCAGCAGCAGTAATTCGTCATATAGCGGGTTCCGGCAGACCGGCTTGGTCAGGTGGCCGCTGGCCAGTCCGGACAGGGGCAGGTCGTGGGTATCCAGGGTCGGGGTCAGCAGCAGGGTGCGGCAGTCCCGCTCCACTTCAAGGCTGCGCACCAGGCTGCAATATTGGCTGGAATTCAGCAGGTGCCGGGTAATGCCGATCAGGGCAACGGCATAGCCTTCCTGGCGGCGCTGGGCTT
>CAYUNQ010000289.1:0-2638 GCA_964446185.1 uncultured Marinobacter sp.
CAGTGTGGCCGTCGGCTTCTACTCGGTTTACCACAAGGTGGCCTCCGGCAAGGGCTACCAGCAGAAAGACCACAATGCCAACAGCGATGCCGAAGTGGTGGAACTGCACCGGGAAGATCTGGAAAACTTCCGGGCGTTCTTGCGCAGCCTGTTGATGCACGGTGCCATTGGTACCGCCCTCGGTGGCGTGGCCACCATGGTTGGCGAACCCCAGAACCTGCTGATCGCCAAGGTGGTTGGCTGGGATTTCGTGGGCTTCTTCCTGCACATGGCACCGGTGAGTATTCCGGTACTGATTGCCGGCCTGTTTACCTGCTGGGCGCTGGAGAAGCTGCGCTGGTTCGGCTATGGCGGTCGCCTGCCCAAGCCGGTACGCCAGGTGTTGCAGGAATACGCCGATAACGAAAGAGCAAGCCGCACCAAGTCCGACAAGGCCGCCCTGTGGGTGCAAGCTGTTGCTGCCGTGATCCTGGTGCTGGGCCTGGCGTTCCACGTAGCGGAAGTAGGGCTGATCGGCCTGCTGGTGATCATCCTGGTCACTTCCTTCACCGGCGTGATCGACGAGCACCAGATCGGCAAAGCCTTCCAGGAATCCCTGCCGTTCACCTCACTGCTGGTGGTGTTCTTTGCCATCGTGGCGGTGATCCACGAACAGCACTTGTTCAAGCCGATCATCGAATACGTGCTCAGCCTGCCGGAAGGCCAGCAACCGGGTATGTTCTTCATTGCCAACGGCCTGCTGTCGATGATCAGCGACAACGTGTTCGTGGCCACCGTATACATCAGCGAAGTAAAACAGGCCCTGGATGCCGGCGCCATCAGCTTTGACCACTTCCAGACCCTGGCCGTGGCCATCAACACCGGCACCAACCTGCCCAGCGTGGCCACCCCCAACGGCCAGGCTGCGTTCCTGTTCCTGCTCACCTCCGCTATCGCCCCGTTGGTGCGGCTGTCTTACGGCAAGATGGTGATCATGGCACTGCCGTACACCGTGGTGATGGGCGGCGTTGGCCTGTACATGGTGACCCACGCCTTCTGATTCTCGACCCCGATAACAGCCTCATCTGACGCCCGTGCCGCTTTCACAAAGCTCCACGGGCGTTCTTGTTTCTGCTGCTTAGTCTGTATATAGTGACGAAGTCCTTGGTTTACTACCATATATTGTGATCAAAGCGTGATCACTCAGGTAGTCGGGAATCCGGTGAGAATCCGGAACTGACGCGCAGCGGTATTGGGGAACAAGCGTGGCATAAAGACACTGGCAAGCGCCGGGAAGTCGCCACGCAAGGCCGAACCACACGGTTCACGCCCCTGAGTCCGAAGACCTGCCAGGGATAGACACTGCACCTTCGCGTTTATCAAGGTGAGCAGGCGGGTTTTGGTTTTTTTTGGCCACGGACCCTCACAGACCCTCACGGACAACGATAAAGAGCTTTTCGTCCGTGAGCGTCCGTGAGTGTCCGTGGCGAAGAGTTCTTCAGCCGTAGATTCCGTGGCAAAAACCTCCCCCTTCTCCCAAACGCAAAGGCTGCACCACCACGCGTACACAAGGAGAAGTTCCATGTCTGCCATCCTGTCCCCCGAGCCCCCGGCGGTTGCCGCTACAGAATCCCTTCAGGTCATCAAACGCAACGGCACCCTCGTTGGCTTTAACCCTTCCAAGATCACCGTTGCCGTTACCAAGGCCTTCCTTGCGGTAGAAGGCGATAAAGCCGCCGGCTCTGCCCGTATCAACGACGCCGTGCACCGGGTCACCCAGCAGGTAGTGCAGGCCATCAGCCGGCGCCTGAAGGCCGGCGGCAAGGTGCATATCGAAGACATCCAGGACCAGGTAGAGCTGGCCCTGATGCGCGCCGAAGAGCAGAAAGTGGCCCGGGCCTACGTGCTGTACCGGGAAGAACACGCCCGCAAGCGCGCCATTGAAGAACCCATGGAAGCGCACCCGCATCTGACCGTGAAGAAAGCCGACGGCAGCGTGGCACCGCTGGATCTGGGCCTGATGAAGTTGCAGGTGGAGCAGGCCGCCACCGGGTTGGACGGCATTGAGGGTGAATCCCTGGTCGAAGATGCCCTGCGCAACCTGTACGACGGCATCCCCTCAACGGAAGTGCTCTCCGCCCTGATCATGACCGCCCGGGGCCGGATAGAACGGGAACCGGACTACAGCGCCGTTACCGCCCGCCTGTTGCTGGAACAGCTGCGGCTGGAAGCGGCCGAGGCGCTGGCTTTACCCCGCAATCAGCCACTGACAGAAAGTTATCCACAGGCCCTGAGCGCCTTCATCCATTCCGGTATCCGCTACGAACTGCTGGACGAAGCCCTGGCCGCCTTTGATCTGGAACGCCTGGGCGCAGCACTTAAACCGGAGCGCGACCACCAGTTCGGCTTCCTGGGCCTGCAAACCCTGTACGACCGCTACTTCCTGCACTGGAACGGCGCCCGCCTGGAACTGCCCCAGGTGTTCTTCATGCGCGTGGCCATGGGCCTGGCCCTGCGGGAAGACGACCCCAACGCCCGCGCCATCGAGTTCTACAACCTGCTGTCCAGCTTCGACTACATGGCTTCTACGCCTACCCTGTTCAACAGCGGCACCCGCCATTCCCAGCTGTCTTCCTGCTACCTGACCACCGTCCAGGAC
>CAYUNQ010000290.1:0-2638 GCA_964446185.1 uncultured Marinobacter sp.
AAACGGGCGCCGGTGCAGGCTCTCTCATGGACAGGGCAACGGCTTTTAGCAGCGCTTGCTGGGCGACCTTCAAGTTTGACTGATCGAGGGCATCAAGCACGGGTTCTGCACCCAGAAGCTTCACCATCAGAGAAGCTCCGGCGGTATCGAGCCGGCCCAGGCGGCTGAAATCCGGTTGCAATGAAGGCTTTGCAGCCTTCAGCCGGGATACCTGCCGGTTCAGGGCCGGGAAATTGGCCAGCGTCCAGTCTCCGGCGAAGCTCAGGGTATCGCCAGACAACTCAACGGTACCGGAAGGTTCACCGGCTTCAGAGGCAGTAAGACCAGATTCGATCGCCACAGAATAAAAAAGTCCCCGTCAGTAGTCTTGGCAAGCTTAAAGATTCCAGTTGCTGTCTGCCAGTATCTTTCGGTCTTCTTCATCATGGCTGGCCAGGATCATGGTAATGCCATTGGCCTTTTCAGCAAGTAGCAGGGTGCGGATGGCGGCCCGGGCGTCCGGGTCCAGGCCTGTCATGGGTTCGTCCAGCAGCAATACAGGTTTCCTCCGCAAGATGGCCCGCAAGAGTGCGACTCGTTGCCGCTGGCCGCCGGAAAGTTCGCCCGGCATTCGGGCACCAAAGCCGCCCAGGCCGGTTTGTTCCAAGCCCTGTTCGATGGCGGCTTTCTGCTCGCCGGTGAGCTTCAGGCCCGGGTGCAGGCCCAGCCCGATGTTGGTGAGCACATTCAGGTGCTCGAACAAGTTGTGCTCCTGGAACACACTGGTGACCGGCCTTTGCCAGGGCGGCAGTGTGTGGATGGGGTGGCCCTGCCAGAGAATCTCTCCGCTGCTGGGTGTCAGAAAACCGGCAACCAGATTCAGCAGTGTGGATTTTCCGGTGCCGCTGGCACCGCGCACGGCCAGGCACTGCCCGGCTGCAACGGAGAAATGAAAACGCCATTCCAGCGCCTGGTCCGGGTATTGAAAGCACAGGTTTCTGAGTTCAAGCATGGCGGGGCTCCGGCGCCGGGGCAGGGGTTGCAGCTCTGGGGGTTAAGGGGACCGGTTTGGCCACCCGGGACAGCGCAGCAAAAATGGTGATCAGAAGCAGCAGCAACCACAGGCCTGTACCTGCTGCTTCGGCAATGCGGTAACTGCCAAGCTGCTGATATAACAGAACGGGCAGAGTTGGCTGGCCCGGGCTCCCGAACAGGGCAATAACCCCGAAATCGCCAAGCGATAGGGCAATACCGTAAGCCAGCCCAAGCGCCAGTGGGCGGCGCAGGCGGGGCCAGTAGAGCCAGCGCCAACGGTACCAGCCGAGTAAGCCCAGTTGGTCTGCCTGGTTAAGGGTGCTTTGATCTATGGCGTGCAGTGGGCCCCGAAGAACCTGAATGACAAAAGGAATAGCCATCAGCCCATTGATCAGGGCGACCAGAACCCAACCTTGAGTACTATTGCCAAGCTGAGGGCGCAAAAGCAGGAACAGGGCGGTGCCAAGCACCAACGGTGGAACAATCAATGGCAGGTAACCGGTGGTTAGCGGAATGGCGGCCAGAAACCGGTTGTTGGCTTTACTGGCCGCAGCCAGAGTGAACAAACTGGCCGCCACAGCGCCAAAGCCGGCGGGAACAGCAATCAACAGACTGCGCCCGGTAGCCGGAAGCAGCTGCTGGTAAACAGAGGGCATGGGGGAGGCCGGCCAAAGCGCCGGCAGTCCTCGCAGGGCAACTGCCAGCAGGGGCAGGGCCAGAAAGGCGGTGAAAAGCCCCAGCAGCAAGGTGCCGGCTAGGCCGTGGCCGGCCTTCGCTTTCAGCATAACGGCATTGGTAAGAGGGCGAGCAGGTAACAGCGAGGCTTCCAGCCGGTTGCGGAACACCAGCCACCAAAGGCTGCCACATATCAGCAGCTGTATGGCTGCCAGCAGAGCCGCCTGGGCAAAATCGAACTCGAATCGCAGGGCCTGATAAATAGCCACCTCCAGGGTGGTAGCACGCGGGCCGCCGCCCAGCGTCATGATGATGGCGAAACTGGTAAAGCACAGGGTAAATACCAATGCTGCCACGCCTGGCAACACCGGCCGCAACGCGGGCCATCGAACCGTACGCCAGAGCCACCAGCCACTCAACCCGAGCTGGGAAGCAACCCGCAACCTCGGTGCCGGAACCGATTCCAGTGCTTGCAGAAGAATGCGTGCGGCCAGCGGTGCGTTGAAAAATACGTGGGCCAGTAAGATTCCATTCAGGCCGTAAAGGCTCCAGCCATGATCAGGCAGCCACTCGTTCAGAAGACTCGTTAGCCAGCCCTGGCGACCGTACACCCCGATGATGCCTGAAACCGCCACAATGGTGGGAAGCACCAGGCTCAGCTCCATCAACCGAAGCAGCAGGCTACGACCGGGAAAATGGCTGAGCCGGGCCAGTGTCATGGCCACCGGCAGCGCAATGAGCAGGCTTAGAAAGACCGATAACACCGCCTGCCAAACCGTAAACCAGACAACACCTCTTAAATAGCGGCTTTGCCACAGCTCTTCGAATTCCAGCGTGCCAGCTGTGTGAAGCAGTGCCCCCAGGCCCAACAGCACCAGCCCGATCAAGGCCAGCGCAATGATCAGGCCCGGAGCCAGTTGCCACGCAGGGGCGCTGAATGGAGCAGGGC
>CAYUNQ010000291.1:0-2633 GCA_964446185.1 uncultured Marinobacter sp.
ATTGCGGTAGGAGGCTCAGCCTCGGTGGCCAGGTATTCCTCCACGGCCTTCTCTACGGTTTGCTTGCAGTCTGCCTGCAGGGCTTGTTCCTTGTCCGGGCTCCAATGTCCGCTGTCATGAAGCCAGTTCTGCAGGCGTTTGATGCCATCCTTTTCCCAGGCTCGCTTGAGATCTTCGGCGGTGCGATAGCGGGTGGCATCATCCGCGGTGGTGTGGTCACCCAGCCGGTAAGTCACGGCTTCAATCACCGTTGCACCCTTGCCGCCATGGGCCCGTTCCAGGGCGTGATCCAGCGCCTCAATCGTCGCAAAGTAGTCGTTGCCATCCACAATGTGGCCCGGCAACCCTGCACTGATGGCTTTCTGGGCGATGGTCTCGGCACCGCTTTGCAGGCTTCTGGGGGTGGAAATCGCCCATTGGTTATTGATCACCACAAAGACCACCGGCAGGTGCCAGGCACCGGCCAGGTTGATGCTTTCGAGAAAGTCACCCTTGGAGGTACCGCCATCGCCTATGCAGCACACCACGGCCCGGTTCTGATCACGAATCTTGATGGCAGACGCCACGCCCACCGCATGGCAGCACTGGGTGGCAATGGGTACCGAGATGGGCAGATCCTCCGGGCAGTTCTGCCAGGCGCTGCCGCGCTCGTCTCCGCCCCAGTACAGCAACAACTCCCTGAGGCTGACGCCCCTCAGAATGTGCGCAGCCTGGTCCCGGTAGTAAGGCACAAACACATCGGACTTCGCCATACCCTGACCAATGGCCGTGCCCACCACTTCGTGCCCCAGCACAGAGGGATAGGTACCGCATTTTCCGGTACGTTGCAGGGCAATGGCTTTGGAATCGAAGGTGCGGGTCAGCACCATGTTGCGGTAGGCGGCCAGAACCCTGTCGGTGTTCCCGGCCTGGGGCGGCAGCTCACTCAGGGGCTTGCCGTGATCATCCAGATAGCGGGCGCTATCCACATGAAACTCGTGGACTTCTTTCATCCCATCCTCCTGTCCCCCGGCTTCGCGATAAAAGCCTGGCTGCACTAAAGCCTGCTTGTGGCGGGCAACGGCAGCGGTGGGGTGGTTCGTCTTGTTGTTGGCGCGGGTTACGCGCTGCGGGATTTCTCCGGGTGCTAACGGGCACCCTGATTAATATTTAGACGATGGTTCGGAAATGATCAAAGGAACTTTACGGGCAACGCCCCTCGAAGGAGCTGAACAATGAACGGCGCGGACTTGAGATACTGCAAGCCATGATCATGGCCGCTCGGGCGGATGGCCACGTAGATGCCAACGAACGCGCACTGCTTACCCGGGAAATCTACGTGGTCAGCGCCGTTATGATTGCTGGCATTGCCGCAAAAGCCAATAGGTAATCCCCAAAGCCAGGGTGGTTGCGGCAATGGCCATCAAAGCGGTCAGGCCTTTTTGACAAACTCTGACTTAAGCTTCATAGCACCCACGCCATCCACTTTGCAATCGATATCATGGTCGCCATCTACCAGCCGGATATTCTTCACCTTGGTGCCGACTTTCACCACCAGGCTGGAACCCTTCACCTTCAGGTCCTTGATCACTGTTACCGTATCACCGTCCTGAAGCTCGTTGCCGTTGGAATCGCGAACCACCTTGCCAGCTGCGGCCTCCGCCTGTTCCGCTTCGGTCCACTCATGGCCACATTCGGGGCAAACCAGCTGAACGCCGTCCTCATAGGTGTATTCAGAGCTGCACTGGGGGCATGGAGGAAGTTGAGACATTATCATTTCCTGTTAATTGAATGAGTATCGAATTATACCACCACCAGGAATCAGCGGGCCAAAACTAACCCGCACCCGCACTGAACGGTTAAACTGACAATACACCAAGTTACCGAAGGAAAGTTAAATGCCAATCTGGGTCGACGCCGACGCCTGCCCCGTACCCATCCGGGAAATCCTCTGCCGCGCCGCTACCCGCTGGCAAATCCAGACCACCTTTATCGCCAACCACGCCATCACCCTGCCGCCAAGCCCTTTCATCAGCCGCCGGCAAGTCCCTCAGGGTTTTGATGTCGCCGATAACGAAATCATGGACCAGATGAGCAAAGGCGACCTGGTGATCACCCAGGACATTCCCCTGGCCGCTGAAGCCATCGAAAAAGGCGCCGACGTGTTCAACCCCCGCGGCCAGGCATTCACCAAGGAAAACATCCGCCAGCGATTGGCCATGCGTAACTTCATGGAAGAAATGCGCAGTGCCGGCCAGGTGACCGGTGGCCCGGCCCCGTTTGGCCAGGCCGATCGCAAGGAATTTGCCGACCAGCTGGACCGATGGCTGCAGAAAAACACGCGCGGGAAGTAAAGTCGGGAGAATCGCCAGAGGCCCGGAGCCTCTGGCGGGAAGGGATCAACCGATTTTCAGGATCGGCTTGATGGTCTTGCCGCTGGCAGAATCTTCAAAGGCCTGGTCGATCTGGTCAAACTCATAGAATTTAACCAGTTTATCGAACGGGAATTGCCCCGCCTTGAAGTACGCAATCAGCTGAGGAATGAATACCCGCGGCACGGAATCGCCCTCAATCACGCCGATCATGCTCTTGCCCTCAGCCATAAGATCGTTGTGAACATCCAGGGTAACTTCCGGAGTCACACCAACAATAGC
>CAYUNQ010000292.1:0-2614 GCA_964446185.1 uncultured Marinobacter sp.
ATTCGAAGTTGCGTTTGAACCATTCGAAGCGGGCGGCTTTGTCTTCTCGGGGGATGCCAAGCTGGCCATACATGAGCTCGCCGATTTCGAAGCGGCGGTCGCGGTAGGGCGATTGCAGTTTGGGTGGGTAGATTTGGTATTCCGGGACTTCGTTGAAGCCTTTGCTGACCTTCGCCTTCATCTGTTCTTTCAGGCGGTTCAGGGCATCGCCGGTGACTACGTGCAGGTGCCAGGGTTGCAGGTTGCCGCCGGAGGGGGCTCTGGTGGCGGTTTCGATCACTTTGCGAAGGGTGGCCTCGGGTACCGGGGTGTCGAGGAAGTCCCGCACCGAGCGGCGGGATTTTACGGCCTGTTCAACGTCCATCTTTGCATTCTCCTGTGACAGGTCGCTGAACGAGCGCAACCCGAGGTTAATCAAGTCAATCCAGTAGCCACCAAGTTACGGTAGTATCACCCCAGACATCAATAACAAGGGATGCACCGTGAAGCCTCTCAGCCCTACCGATCAATTGTTCCTCTGGCTGGAAAAGCGCCAACAACCCATGCACGTGGGCGGGCTTCAGCTGTTTTCCTTTCCCGAAAACGCCCCGGACGATTACGTTGCCCGGCTGGCGGAGCAGTTGCGGCAGCAGCATCAGGTAACCGCGCCGTTCAACCGGCGGCTGAGCTACCGGCTGGGCCAGCCGGTGTGGGTGGAAGACGATCAGCTGGACCTGGAGCACCACTTCCGTTTTGAGGCGCTGCCTACGCCGGGGCGTATCCGGGAGCTGTTGTCGTTTGTCTCCGCCGAGCACTCACACCTGATGGACCGGGAGCGGCCCATGTGGGAAGTGCACCTGATTGAAGGGCTGAAAGACCGACAGTTTGCCCTGTACACCAAGGTGCATCACTCGCTGATCGACGGCGTTTCTGCGATGCGCCTGGCCACCCGGATGCTGAGCGAAAACCCGGATGAAACCGGCATGCCGCCGATCTGGGATATGACACCCAGGGCGCGTTCCGGTGGCGACGAGGGCAGCCTGTCGCTCTGGCGCAGCGTGGCCCACCTGCTGGGCAGCTCCGGCAAGCAGCTGGGCACCATTCCCACGGTGGCAAAGGAGTTGCTGAAAACCATCCACCAGGCCCGCAAAGACCCGGCCTACCACTCCATCTTCCACGCCCCACGCAGCGTGTTGAACCAGAAAATCACCGGCTCCCGCCGTTTCGCCGCCCAGTCTTACTGCCTGAAACGCATCAAGGCGGTGTGTGAAGCCTATGGCACCACGGTAAACGACGTGGTCACCGCCATGTGTGCCTCAGCCCTGCGCACCTACCTGATGAACCAGGATGCCCTGCCCGCAAAACCGCTGATCGCTTTCGTGCCGGTTTCCCTGCGCCGGGACGACAGTTCCGAAGGCAACCAGGTAGGCGTGATCCTGGCCAACCTGCACACCGATGAAAACAACGCCGGCCAGCGCCTGATGAAAATCCACCAGAGCATGGCGGAAGCCAAGGACCGCTACCAGCACATGTCGTCAGAGGAAATCGTCAACTACACCGCCCTGACCCTGGCCCCGGCGGCCTTCCACCTGCTCACCGGCATGGCGCCAAACTGGCAGACCTTCAACGTAGTGATCTCCAACGTGCCCGGCCCTTCGGAGCCCCGCTACTGGAACGGCGCCAGGCTCGAAGGCATGTACCCGGTGTCCATCGCCATGGACCGCCTGGCCCTGAACATGACCCTGACCAGTTACAACGGCCAGGTAGAATTCGGCCTCATCGGCTGCCGCCGGACATTGCCCAGCATGCAGCGAATGCTCGACCACCTGGAAGAAGGCCTGGCCGAACTGGAAGCCGCCGCCAGCCTGTAATCAGCCGAAACGGACTTCGTGGTTACGCTCGGAAACCTGGGTATTCAGGGTCCAGAAGTCGTACAGCACGCCGATAAAGAACAAACCGCCGGTCAGCAGGTAGATCAGCCCGGTAATCCACTTGCCCATGTACATGCGATGCACGCCGAACACCCCCAGGAAGGTGAGCAGAATCCAGCTGATGTTGTAGCTGACCTCGCCTTCCTGAAAACGCCGGTCTGCCTGTCGGTCCATGCTGGGGATCAGAAACAGGTCGATGATCCAGCCGATGAAGAACAGCCCTAACGTGAAGAACCAGATGGTGCCGGTGATCGGTTTACCATAATAAAACCGGTGCGAGCCCAGGAATCCGAAGATCCAGAGCAGGTAGCCTATGACTTTGCTGTGGGTGTCTGGTTGTCCGTTCATCCTGGTTCCTTTTTTTGAGTTTGGGTTCGGCTTGGGCCCTAGCCTGTTGGTTTTGGGGGCGGGACTGGGGAGGTTGGATTATTTTTCCCTTGGAAAAAACAACTCGCTTCGCTCAGACATCTTTTTTCTGGCGGGAAAAATAATCCAACCTCCCCGTCCGTCACAATATCGGGGCATAGTCTGGGAAAGACAACCCACTTTCAGGGCCCAACATCAGGCGCCGGATCAACCCCACCTTCCCGGAATTCAGAGGCAGACTTGCCAGTCCACTTGCGAAACGCCCGACTGAAGTTGGACAGGTCGGCATAGCCCAGTTCATAGGCGATCTCACTGACGGACTGGGTGGTATAACGTAA
>CAYUNQ010000293.1:0-2583 GCA_964446185.1 uncultured Marinobacter sp.
TGTCGGTGTCGTCACCGTAAGCTTCCAGCTGCTTGCGGATCCAGCGCGGAATTTCCGCTCCACACATATCCGAGAACCGCACCAGGCTGGAGAAGTTGACGATGGGCATGATGCCCGGCACCACCGGAATGGTGACGCCCATCTTCTCCAGGCGGTCGATGAAGTAGAAGTAACTGTCGGCGTTGAAGAAGTACTGGGTGATGGCGCTGTTGGCACCGGCCTGTACTTTGCGCGCGAAGTTCTTCAGGTCTTCCTCGGCGTTGCGGGCCTGGGGGTGGAACTCGGGGTAGGCGGCCACTTCCAGGTTGAAGTGATCGCCGCTGTGCTCCCGGATGAATTCCACCAGCTCGTTGGCGTAACGCAGCTCACCGGAGGCGCCCATGCCCGAGGGCAGGTCGCCGCGCAGGGCGACAATCCGGTTGATGCCGTTCTCTTTGTACACATCCAGCAGCTCGCCGATCTCTGCGCGGGTTCCGCCCACGCAGGACAGATGCGGTGCTGTGGAAATGCCCTGCTTGTGCAGGTTCAGCACCGTTTCAATGGTGCGGTCCCGGGTGGAGCCGCCGGCGCCGAAGGTGACCGAGAAAAAATCCGGGTTCACCTCGGCCAGTTGGTCGCGCACAACTTGAAGTTTCTCCTTGCCCTGATCGGTCTTGGGCGGGAAAAACTCGAAGCTGAAGCGGCGTTTGAATTGCTTCTGGGATTCCATGATCGTTTCCGCTTAGTACCTGTAGCTTTCCGGCTTGTACGGGCCTTCGACCGGTACGCCGATGTATTTTGCCTGGTCCGGAGTCATCTTGGTGATCACGCCACCAAAGCCTTCCACCATGGCGCGGGCCACTTCTTCGTCCAGCTGCTTGGGCAGAACCTGAACGTAAACGCCCTTGGCCTTGGACTCTTCAGGCAGGTCCGCAAACTTGCGCTCGAACAGGTGCATCTGGGCCAGCACCTGGTTGGCGAAAGAGCCGTCCATGATGCGGGACGGGTGGCCGGTGGCGTTGCCCAGGTTCACCAGGCGGCCTTCGGACAGCAGGATCAGGTGGTCGTTGGTAGCCTTGTCGCGGTAGATCAGGTGTACCTGGGGTTTAACCTCGTCCCATTCCCAGTTCTTGCGCATGTAGGCGGTGTCGATTTCGTTATCGAAGTGGCCGATGTTGCACACCACGGCGCCGCTCTTCAGGGCTTTCAGCATGTTCGCGTCACACACGTTGACGTTACCGGTGGTGGTGACCAGCAGGTCAGTGGTGCCCAGCAGGTCTTTGTTGATGCCCTGCTCGGTGCCGGTGTTGATGCCGTCGATGTAGGGAGACACCACTTCAAAGCCGTCCATGCATGCCTGCATGGCGCAGATCGGGTCCGCTTCGGTGACCTTCACAATCATGCCTTCCTGGCGCAGGGACAGGGCGGAACCCTTGCCCACGTCGCCGTAACCGATCACCAACGCTTTTTTGCCCGACAGCAGGTGGTCGGTGGCGCGCTTGATGGCGTCGTTCAGGCTGTGACGACAACCGTACTTGTTGTCGTTCTTGGACTTGGTAACCGAATCGTTCACGTTGATCGCCGGAATCTTCAGGGTGCCGTCACGCAGCATTTCCTGCAGGCGATGCACGCCGGTGGTGGTTTCTTCAGTCACACCGTGGCACTTGGCAATTACCTGTGGGTATTCCTTGTGCAGCAGCTCGGTCAGGTCGCCGCCGTCGTCCAGGATCATGTTCGGTTCCCAGCCGTCTACGTCTGCGCCCACGGTCTTGTGCAGGCACCATTCGTATTCTTCGTCGGTTTCACCTTTCCACGCGAACACGGGAATGCCCTGGGCTGCGATGGCGGCAGCAGCCTGGTCCTGTGTGGAGAAGATGTTGCACGAAGACCAGCGCACATCAGCGCCCAGCTCGACCAGTGTTTCAATCAACACGGCAGTCTGGATGGTCATGTGGATGCAGCCCATGATGTTGGCGCCTTTCAGCGGCTGCTCGGCTTTGTACTTCTCACGCAGTTTCATCAGGGCGGGCATTTCGCCTTCGGCGATCTTGATTTCCTTGCGGCCCCAGTCGGCGAGTTCGATATCGCGGACTTTGTAATCTTCGAAGTTGTTCGGAGTGCTCATGTGGTGCTCCTGTCATGTTTGAAATGGTTAGCCACGGAATCCACGGAAAAACACGGAAAAAATATAAAAAGAAAAGCTGATTTTCTGCCACGGACACTCACGGAATTACACGGACAACAACAAAGTAAATGCCATCTTTTGTCCGTGAGCGTCAGTGAGTGTCCGTGGCTAAAGAATCTTTATCTTTCCGTGTCCTTCCGTGGCCAAAAAGTCTTTTAGATGCCCGCAGCGTCCTTCAGGGCCGCAGCACGGTCAGTCTTCTCCCACGGGAACGCGGTGAAGGTCTTGCCGCCGACGGTCATCTCGTACGGATCACGGCCGAAGTGGCCGTAGGCTGCCGTGGCCCGGTACATCGGGTGCAGCAGGTCCAGCATGTTGGTGATCGCATATGGGCGCAGGTCGAAGTGCGCGCGTACCAGGTCGATGATCTTGTCGTCGCTGATCTTGCCAGTGCCGAAGGTGTTCAAGGAAATGGAGGT
>CAYUNQ010000294.1:0-2573 GCA_964446185.1 uncultured Marinobacter sp.
GGGAATGCCCCGGCAAGCGCTTTGCCATTCTGGAGCGCCGTCAGGCCATGGGCGGTACCTGGGACCTGTTCCGCTATCCCGGCATCCGTTCGGATTCTGACATGTTCACCTTCGGTTATAACTTCCGGCCCTGGACCGGCGGCAAGGTGCTGGCCGATGGCGCATCCATCAAGCGTTATGTGGCGGAAACCGCGAAGGAAAACGATGTCGAAAAGCACATCCGATACAGCGTGGCGGTAAAAACCGCCGAGTGGTCCAGCGCAGATAAGTGCTGGACAGTGACCGCCGAGAATGAGCAGACCGGCGACCAGGAAACCTACACCGCTAACTTCCTGGTGGGTTGTACCGGTTACTACAACTATGACCAGGGCTACAAACCGGATTTCCCCGGCGAGAGCGACTTCAAGGGCCAGGTTGTGCACCCCCAGCACTGGCCGGAGAACCTGGACTACACCGGCAAAAAAGTCGTGGTGATCGGCAGTGGTGCCACGGCCATCACCCTGGTGCCCACCATGGCGGAGAAGGCTGCCCATGTCACCATGCTGCAGCGCTCGCCCACGTACCTGATGCCGCTGCCGTCAACCGACAAAATCACCCTGGCCATGCAGAAAGTACTGCCAGCCAGGACCGCCTACCGGCTGACCCGGGCCCGTAATATTTCCATTTCCCGGTTCCTGTTCGAACGCTCCCGCAAGAGCCCGAAAGCCATGCGCCGCCTGTTCCTGTCGATCATCAGGCGCCAGCTCGACGGCAAGGCCGACATGCGCCACTTCAGCCCGGACTACAACCCCTGGGACCAGCGCCTGTGCGTGGTGAAAGACGGCGACCTGTTCGAGGCCATCAAGGCCGGCACCGCGTCGATCAAAACCGATCACATCGAGTGCTTTACCGAAACCGGTATTCGCCTGAAATCCGGCGAGGAACTGGAAGCCGACATCATCGTTCCGGCCACGGGCCTGGATATACAGATGCTGGGGGGCATCAAACCCCGGGTTGATGGCCAGGAGGTGGTGCTGAAAGACAAGGTGATCTACAAAAACGTGATGGTGGAAGGGGTACCCAATGCCGGCATGATCTTCGGCTACACCAACATTTCCTGGACCCTGAAAGCGGATATCGCCAGCGAGTACCTGTGCCGGCTGATCAACCATATGGACCGCAAGGGGTATGAGGTGGCGGTGCCCCGGGACACCGAAAACAGCCGTGGTGACGAAACCATTCTGGGCTCGCTGGACGCCGGCTACATCAAGCGTGCAGAAGACCGGCTGCCCCGGCAGGGCACCCATGGCCCCTGGAAGGCCTCGCAGGATTACCTCACCGATGTGAAGATCCTGCGCTTTGAGCCCATCGAAGATGGCTACCTGGAATTCGACGGCCAGCGCAGCCTGGCCGGCCAACCGCAGAGTACCGGTTTCCTGCGGCCCCTGCGCTCGGCCCTGTTCGGCGCCTGAGTTACTGGAACGCCGGCCGGATAATGTCCCGGTAGTTGCGGATACGCTGCACGTAGTGCACCGGTTCGTAACCCCGGGCGTAGCCATAGCGGGTGCTGGGGTAGTAGCGCTTGTCGGCTTTCAGGGGCAGTACTTTTTCCATGTCTTCCCAGGAATCCGGGTTCTTGCCCAGGTCCCGGGCCAGTTGCCGGGCGTCCAGCAGGTGGCCGCGGCCGATGTTGTAGCTGGCCAGGGCCAGGAAGGTGCGGTCCGGTTCCGGGGTGGTTTCCGGCAGGCGGCGATGGCGGTCGGCCAGGTAGCGGGCACCGCCGTCAATGGCGGCAACCGGGTCCAGCCGGTTGGTAACGCCCAGGGATTTGGCGGTGTTCAAGGTCAGCATCATCATGCCTCGCACGCCGGTGGGTGACCTGGCCTTCGGGTTCCAGTGGGATTCCTGGTAGGCAACGGCGGCCAGCAGGTCGGCCGGGATACCGGTTTTCAGCTCGGCCGCCCGGAATTGCTCGATGTATTTGGGGAGCCGGTCTTCAATCCGCCGGTTCAGGGCCCGCAGGTCCACAAAGTCGAAGTCGCCAATGTAGGCGTAATAGAGGTTTTCCATCCGGCCCAGGGCTTCATCGCCTTCCGTGCTGTTCATCCACTCCCGGGCGTCTGCTGCCAGTTCGGCTGAGCCGGCCGGCAGGTACCACCCCAGATTGCGCCCTTCAGTCAGGTTCATGGCCACTTCCAGGTGCGGGAAGTGGCGGCGCATCACCTGCACGATGTTGGAGTCTGCCACGGTGCAGCCGACATTCCTGTCTGCCACTTCGGCCAGGATCACTTCGGTGGTGCGCTCGCTGTCTTCCCGGAATTCAATCTCCGAATGCTGTCCGGCCAGTTCGTTCAGTGTGTCCACATAGCTGGAACCGGCGGTGACCGCGATATCGATTCCCTGAATGTCTTCAGGTTTGCGGGGCAGGGGGCGATCGTCACGGTGGCAGACCAGTTGCTCGGTGATCTCGGTGTGGGCCGGCCCCGGCGTGAACAACTCGTTGCGGCTGTGCAGGTGGGTAAGGCCGGAGGCCGCCAGGTGGGTAGTACCGGCTTCCAGGGCGTCGAGCACATCGGCAGTGGAGTCCAGCATGG
>CAYUNQ010000295.1:0-2570 GCA_964446185.1 uncultured Marinobacter sp.
CGACCGACAAAAACCGGATGTTATTGACCGGCCTGATTGTCGGCGTGTTTGCACTGCGGGGTGTGGGTACCTTCCTCAGTCAGTACTTCATCAGCTACGTTGGCCGCAACGTCATCAACGCCTTGCGTAATGACGTGTTCGACCGGCTGATGACCCTGCCGTCCCGGTATTTTGACGACAACGCTGCGGGCCGACTGGTTTCCAAGTTGACCTTCAACGTGGAACAGGTTGCCGAAGCGGCAACCAACGCCATTACCATTACCTTGCGTGAAGGCCTCACCATTATTGGTTTGCTTGGCTTCATGCTCTACACCAACTGGAAGCTGACCCTGGTGTTTCTCACGGTAGGGCCGCTGATCGGCCTGGTTGTAAGCTACGCCAGCAAGCGATTCCGCCGCATCAGCCAGCGGATTCAGGGCTCGATGGGCGACATCACCCATGTCGCCTCAGAATCCATCAGTGGCTACCGCGTGGTAAGAACCTTTGGGGGTGAAGACTATGAGCGGGAACGCTTCCGTGATGTCAGCGCCCGCAACCTGAAACAAAGCCTGAAAATGGCATCTACCCAGGCCATCAGTGTGCCGGTTATTCAGGTGCTGGTGGCTGTGGCCATTGCGGCACTGGTGTGGACCATGCTGGCACCGGAAATCCGTGGCGAAATGTCGACCGGCCAGTTGGTGGCATTTATTACCGCTGCGACAACCATGGCCAAGCCGATCCGCCAGGTAACCTCGGTTCATTCCAAGATCCAGAAAGGCGTTGCTGCTGCCTACGATGTGTTTGAAACCATGGACGAGCAACCTGAAGAAGACCTTGGCCAGTACGCTCCCGAGCGGGTGGAAGGTCGGATCGAATTTGATCAGGTGTCGTTCCGTTACCGGGATCAGCTTGATAACGTACTGGAGGGCATTTCCCTGAGTATTCCTGCAGGGAAGAGCGTAGCCCTGGTAGGTCGCTCCGGCAGTGGCAAGTCTACTCTGGTGAGCCTGTTGCCCCGGTTCTATGAATTCACCGGCGGTGATATCCGCATCGATGATCATTCCCTCAAAGAGTTCTCCTTGCCGGCCCTGCGCTCACAGATTGCCTTGGTGAACCAGAACGTGGTGCTGTTCAATGACACCATCGCCGCCAACATTGCTTACGGTGCGTTGCGGAATTACAGCCGTGAGCAAATCCGGGAAGCGGCCGCCAAGGCCCACGCCCTGGAATTCATCGACCGTATGCCAGAAGGGCTGGACACCATGATCGGTGATAACGGCGTGATGCTGTCTGGCGGCCAGCGGCAGCGGCTGGCCATTGCCCGGGCGTTGCTGAAGAACGCACCGATCCTGATTCTGGACGAAGCCACCTCGGCGCTGGATACCGAGTCTGAGCGGCACATCCAGGAAGCCCTGGAAACCGTGATGGAAGGCCGGACAACGCTGGTTATAGCGCACCGCCTGTCGACCATCGAGAAAGCCGACCGGATTCTGGTGATGGACAAGGGACGCATTGTTGAATCCGGCAACCACAATGAACTGCTGGCTGCCGGTGGGGCCTATGCCCAGCTGCACCAGATACAGTTCAGCGAGCAGGCATGAGCACCAGCCTGGTTGACCGGCTGTGGTACGGGCGGGGCAGGCCTTTGGCGTTGCTGGCCCCTCTGGCCTGGTTGTACCGGGCCGTGTCGGAATCCCGGCGCCGCAAGGTCTGGCAGGCCCGCAACGAATCCCTTCCGGTACCTGTGGTGGTGGTGGGCAACATCACCGCCGGCGGTACCGGCAAGTCGCCCCTGACTGCCCGGCTGGTCCGGCGCATGAGGCAGGAAGGGTGGAAACCGGTCATCCTGAGCCGGGGCTATGGCGGCAAAAGCAATCAATACCCCCTGCTGGTCCGTGAAGGCACCCCGGCGAGTGTCAGCGGTGATGAGCCACTGATGCTGGCCCGGGCAACCGGCTGCCCCGTGGTGGTGGATCCGGAACGGTGCCGGGGAGCGGCCTGGGCCTTGGAAAACGGCCTGGGTGACGTGTTGATCTGCGATGACGGCCTGCAACACTACCGGCTGCCCAGAGACATCGAGCTGGCCGTGTTCGACGCCCGGCGTGGTATTGGCAACGGTGCCATAATCCCGGTTGGCCCGCTGCGGGAGCCGGTCGAGCGCCTGGGCAGTGTTGATTTTGTGATCCTTAACGGCGAGGAGTTTCCCGAATCCGGGGCAACCCTGGACAGTTTCGCCGGCGTTGACCACCCCGATATCCATGCCATGGAACTGGTGCCTTCGGCCCTGGTGAACCTGAACTCCGGCGAGACTTTGCCCCCGGAAAAGCTCAGGGGCAAACCGGTTCGGGCAGTGGCGGGTATCGGCAATCCCGGGCGCTTTTTCGATACCCTTCGCGGGCTTGGTGCCCACGTGAATGAAGTGCCGTTTCCCGACCATCATCACTTCCGCCCGGAAGACCTGGCCTCCGGCGCCCTGGAGTGGCTGGTGATGACCGCTAAGGATGCGGTGAAGTGTCACGGTTTTGCCCCGGACAATGCCTGGGTGTTGACGGTAGAGGCCCGGGTATCGGAACCTTTTGAACAACGTTTTA
>CAYUNQ010000296.1:0-2558 GCA_964446185.1 uncultured Marinobacter sp.
CTTGAAACGGCAGCGTCCACAAGCCGAACAGGATCAGCAGGACACCGCTGATCTTGCGGAAGCCCTGATTGCTCTTGATGCCGCGAATCCAACTGGCGGCATAGCCTGTGGCCAGCATCGAGGGCAGGGTGCCCAGGCCGAAGAACAACATGGTCAGGGCGGCGGCCGGCACCGTTGGCTGAAGCGCCGCCCAGCCCAGTGTGCTGTACACCAGTCCGCAGGGCAACCAGCCCCACAGAGCCCCCAGGGCCAGCGCCTGGCCGGCATTATTGACCGGAATAAAGCGTTTGGTCAGCGGTGATAGCGCCTTCCAGACCGGCGTCCCCACCCTTTCAACAAAGCGTATGCCCTGCCACCACTGGCCCATGGAAAGGCCCATGAAAATCAGCAGCAGGCCGGCTATGGTCATCAGCAGCAAGCCGGCCCAGCGCCATTGGCTGGCGGCTTGGGTGCTCAGCAGGGCCACGAGGGTGGCGATCAGGGCGTAACTGCCAATCCTGCCGAAATTGAAGGCCAACAGCAGCAGTGTCTGGCGCAGGCGAAACCCTCTACCGACGGGCAACGCCATCGACAGCGAAGCGCTGATGCCCCCACACATGCCCAGGCAGTGGGTGCTGCCCAGCAAGCCGATAACGAAGGCGCTCGAATAGCTCAGGTAAAGTTCCGGCTGCATGGTTCCGGTCAGGCCTTGTTATCGGGGTTTTGGTCAGCATCCCCTGTGCTGGCCTGTCCTTCCTTATCCGCTTTCTTGTCCGTGCGGGCATCATCCGGAATCATGTCTTTATCGTCGTCATACAGGATGCGATGGGCCGGCCCGTCCAGGTCGTCATACTGGCCATTCTTGACGGCCCAGGAGAACAGGAACACGCCCAGGGCCACCAGAAGCAGCATCAGGGGGACCAGGAACATGACAATATGCACGACAACCTCCTTGCATGGGGAATGCGACAGGTGTTTCAGGCCTTCCGGCTAAGGCGCAGGGCGTTAAGCACCACAATGAGTGAGCTGGCAGACATGCCGATCGCGGCCAGCCAGGGCGCCACCAGGCCTGCGGCAGCCAGGGGCAGCGCACAGACATTGTACCCGAAAGCCCAGATCATATTCTGGCGGATAATCCGGCGGGTCTGCCGGCTGGTGTTGAGAGCCTCCACCAGCTGGTAAAGCTGGCCATTCAGCAGGACCGCATCGGCTTTGAGCTGGGTCAGGTCGGCGGCGGTGCCCATGGCCACTGAAATACCGGCGCCGGCCATGGAGGGCAGGTCATTCAGGCCGTCGCCCACCATCATCACCCGGTGGCCCTCGGCCCGGAGCTGATCCAGCACCTCCAGTTTCTGCTCCGGCGAGGCCTCTCCGATCGCCCGGTCGATCCCCAGCATTTGTGCTACGGTCTGCACGTGGCCGGAGCGGTCACCGCTGAGCAGGATGGTCTGGATGCCGGCGTCCTGCAGCGCGCGCACGGCTTTGCCGGCATCGTCCCGAACCTGGTCATCCATCTGGAAGCTGGCCAGCCACTCGGTATCGCTGGCAAGCCAGATCTCCATGCCCCTGGTGGGGGCCGACTCCGGCTCGGGTGCCTGGGTGTGGCCGGCGACAAAACTCTTGTGGCCGATATACACCGGGTGGCCATTGTAGATGCCGGATAAGCCGCCGCCCAGGTGGTTGGTTACGTCGCTAACCGGAACAGACGCCAGGCTGTGAAACACCTTGGCAATCGGGTGTTCCGAATGCTTCTCCAGCCCGGCTGCAAGTTTCAGGGCGCTTGCCTGGTCCATGCCGCCGAACTGTTGCTGGCCACTGAGGCTGAGTTCGCCCCGGGTCAGGGTACCGGTTTTGTCGAACACCACCGTGTCGATGGTATTCATGGATTCCAGGGTGTGGCCCCGTGTGGGCAGGAAGCCGAGTTTGCGCAGGCGCACGGTGGCGGAGGTAATTGCCGTGGGCGTAGCCAGTGACAGGGCGCACGGGCAGGTGACCACCAGAACCGACAGGGTGATATCGAACGCGTTATCGGCGCCGGCCAGCCACCATCCGATCCAGACGACCGGCGCCAGGATCAGGACACGGCCAACGAATTTGCCGGCAATGCGGTCGGCCATCCGGGCCACCGGCGGTTTCTCGGACTGGACCCGGTCCAGCACCCGCAGGATTCCGGACAGCCGCGTTTGGGCGCCGGCCTTGATTACTCGGACATCCAGCGGGTTTTCGCCGTTGACGCTGCCGGCATGGACCGCGTCACCCGGGCGACGGGTTTCGGGTAGATACTCGCCGGTCAGAGCAGCTTCGTTCAGGGTCGATTCACCGGAAACTATTTCACCATCCACCGGCAGGGTTTCCCCGGGGCGTACCCGGACAATGTCGCCGGCCTTGACCTGGTGCATCGGCACGATATCGGCGTGGCCTTCCTTTACCAGGGCAGCGACTGATGGCTGGAACCCGGCCAATGCGTTGCCGGTGAGCCCCGCCCGGTATCGTGCCTGCACTTCCACGTACCGGCCCAACAGCAGGAAGAAGGTAAACATGCAGACCGATTCGAAATACACCTCGTGGCCGCCGAACAC
>CAYUNQ010000297.1:0-2499 GCA_964446185.1 uncultured Marinobacter sp.
GTGCGTGACGTTCCGCTGGTCGCCCTGGACTTCGAAACCACCGGCCTGGACGTCGACAAACACTCCATCGTCAGCATCGGCCTGGTCCCGTTTACCCTGGACGGCATCCAGCTCGGCGAAGCCTGGCACCAGATCGTCCGCCCGCAGCTGCCACTGCTGCAGGACACTGTCACCATCCACGGCATCACCCACAGCGAAATCGAACACGCCCCGGACCTCGGAGAAGTACTCGACCCGCTGTTCCAGCACCTCACCGGTCGCATCCCCGTGGTCCACTACCGCAACATAGAACGCCCGTTCCTCAACACCGCCCTGCAATGGCGCCTGCAGGAACAGCTTCGCTTCCCGGTCATCGATACCATGGCCATCGAAGCCCACCTGCACCCCAAACGAAACCCCAGCCGCTGGCAACAGCTCATGGGTAAACAACCCATCTCCATCCGCCTGGCTGACAGCCGCACCCGCTACGGTTTGCCCCACTACACCGGCCACAACGCCCTGATAGACGCCATCGCCACCGCAGAACTGTTCCAGGCCCAGATACTCCACCACTTCAGCCCGGACACCCAAATCGGTGACTTGTGGGTATAAGGGCCCATAGCTCCTGCGGCCCGCAATCGATAGAATGAGAGCAAATCAGCAAAAAGAGACCAAAGTGACCGCCCCCATCACCAAACCAACTCCCCTGGACGCCTTCAAACGCGCCCGCCGAATGTGGCTCAAAGGGGAAAAAATCAGCCTGGCCGCCCTGGCAGATGATCTGCACATTGGCCGCGCCACCCTGTTCCGCTGGGTGGGCAACCGAGACCTGCTGATTGGTGAAATCCTCTGGTCCCTGTATGAACCTCTGTACAAAGAAGCCCGCGCCATCACCCCCGGCCACGGCGTCGACTACGTGGTGGGCGTGTTTCGCCACATCAACACCACCATCCTGCATTTCTCACCGCTGCGAAAATTCCTGCACCAGGACCCTGAATACGCCCTGAAAATGCTCACCTCATCCCATTCCACCCTGCATGCCCGTACCGTGGAGGTGAACACCCGCTTACTCAAGGATGAAGTGCGCGCCGGCCACCTGAGCCCGCCCATGAACATCCAGAGCCTGTCCTACTTCATGGTGCGTATCGCAGAATCCTGCCTGTACAGCGACATCATCGGCGGCCACGAGCCCCGGGACGAAGAGCTCGAAGATGCCTGCACGGCGGTACGCATTCTGCTGGGCGGCAAGGTCTAGAACGGCAAGGTTCAGGCATAAAAAAAACCGGCACTGTTACCAGCGCCGGTTTTTTTGTGGTGTGGCAGCGGCCAGAACGGCCGCGCCGGATCAACCGATCAGGTTGTAAACAAACACAATCGCCACCGCAACCGGAGTTACGAACCGCAGCAGAATGTGCCACAGGGCAAAGGCTCCAGCACCCATGGCCAGATCGCTCTTCAGAGACTCCTTGGCTACAAACCAGCCCACGAAAATGGCGGTCAGCATGCCGGACAGCGGCAGCATGATGTTGGCGGTGAAGTAGTCCAGCAGGTCGAAGATGGTCTTGCCTTCAAACGCTGCAAACATACCCAGCGGCGTAACGTCAGCCCACACGTTGAGCGACAGAATCGAAGTAACGCCCAGCAGCCAGCAGGCACCACCGGCTACAACGGTGCTGCCCATACGGCCCAGACTGGTTTTTTCCTCAACCCACTCAACCACCGGCTCCAGCAGGGAAATGCCAGAGGTCCAGGCAGCAAACAGCAGCAGAACGAAGAAAAGGGTGCCGAACAGACTACCCATCGGCATGTTACCGAACGCCAGCGGCAGGGTCTGGAAAATCAGGCCGGGGCCGGCACCGGCTTCCAGACCGTTGGCAAACACCACAGGGAAGATAGCAAGGCCCGCCAGCAGGGCGACCACGGTATCCAGAATGGCGACACTGACAGCCGTGCGCCCGACTTTGACGTCGTTACCCAGGTAGGAACCGTAGGCCATCATAATGGCCATACCCAGACTCAGGGTAAAGAACGCGTGGCCCAGAGCCACCAGGACACCGTCAACCGTCAGGGCAGAGAAGTTCGGGTTGAACAGGAAGCTGACCGCCTCACCGAAGTGTCCGGTGGTGGTGGCATAACCCACCACAACCAGCAGGAGAACGAACAGCGCCGGCATCAGAATAGTCACCGAGCGCTCAAGGCCGCCTTTCAGACCACGGGCAACTACCAGCATCACCAGTGCCATAAACACCGTGTGCCAGAACAGCAGCAGACCGGGGCTGCTCAGCAGGCCACCAAACAGGGCGCCTACAGAGTCTGCGGTACCACCGGTGAAGTCTCCCATGGCAGCATAGCCAATGTAGGAGGCGGCCCAGCCGCCGATCACCGAGTAGAACGACAGGATGATAAATGCCGCGAACATCCCGATGATGGCCGCAATACGCCAGCGGGGTGACGCCAGGTTGCGCTCGGCAACCACACGGAAACTGGTGATCGGGTTATGGCGCCCGTTCCGGCCGATAA
>CAYUNQ010000298.1:0-2022 GCA_964446185.1 uncultured Marinobacter sp.
TCAGGTAGTGGTAGTTGTTGATGGCTTCCTGCAGCGGGAAGAGTACGTCGCGGTTGCCCTGAATCAACAGCGTATCGATCGGGCGCAGTTGGAACGGGGCATCCCCTTCGCGGAACGGCTGCTGGGCCACTTCCAGGGACTTCAGGTAGTGCAGGCCGTTCTGACTCATGAACTTGAGGATTTCGCCGGTCGGATCTACCGCATCTCGGGTGCGGATGAACGGGAAGAACATGCCCGTACAGGCTTCATCCAGCAGCGGGCTGCGGGATTTTCCGGTCGACAACAGGCACAGCAGGTTGCCCCAGCCGCCTTTGACGGCGCCGTTTGGCATAATGGCTTGCTCCAGGGCGTGCCAGGTGCCTACCGGAACAATGGTGTCTACCCGCTCGTCCAGCGCGGCCAGTGTTAACTGAAAGCCACCGCCGTATGAGCCACCAAACAGGCCCAGCGGGAAGTCTCCGGTTTCATCCACGGCTACCGGCAGGCGACCATCACTCGCCCTTTGGGCAATCCAGTCGATCACCGCCTGGGCATCACGGGTTTCGTGGTACGGGTTCATCACCATAACCTGCCCTTCGGAATCGCCGAAGCCCCGCTGGGAGAAGCTCACCACGATGTAACCGCTGTTGTGGAGGTCTGCCAGCACATCATCCAGCTGACCAAACATCGATAGCAGGCCACCGCCCTCGTTGACCGGACAGTTATAGGGTTTCAGGTGCTCTTCACAATAAGGCTGCTCTGGCAGGCTGGTGAGTTTACTGCCGCCCCAACCGTGGCTGTGCAGAATAACCGGAAGTTTCTCCCCTTCCCGGTGCTCGGGAACGAACACCTGGGCATCAAGCCAGGTGGTAGGGCTGTCCTGGTAATAGCTTGCGGCTTTCACGTCATCACAGGACGGGCCGGAAGCCAGGGGCCGGCCTTCAGGCGCGCATGACGGCGGGGCATCGGAAATGATCGGCTGAATGTTGGGGAAAGGATCTCTATTTTCAGTGCGGGTGTCCGTAGCGTAGGCCACCGCTGGAACCACCGGGCCAAGCTCGACTTCCGGTGCGGTGTCGCCCGAACCGTTGCCGGCGCCGGAATTATTCCCCGGCTGCGCCGATTCAGGTTTCGGGTTTGCAGACGCCTGAACTGACGGCTCAGTAACCGGGTCCGAGCCGGAGTCACCGCCACAAGCCACCAGAGTCAGCGCCACCAGCGGCGCCAGGGCACCCCGTAACGTATTTCTGTTAATCATCATGCTTTCACCTTTTCTAAACGGGGTCAGACCCCCGATACATTTCACCACTCGAAATGTACCGGGGGTCTGACCCGCGGTTGTTATTGGTTGAGGGACTGGAAGATGCCGGAGCCACCGCAGGCTTCGCCGTTTTCGTAGTCGGAGTTGACCACGTTGGCGATCCAGCTGTTGAGGAGTTCGACAGCTTCGGTGTGGCTTACGCTCTTGGCGATGGGCGGCATTTTGCGCTGCGGGTCGTCGGCGTTTTCCACGCGGCAGGAGACGATGGACTGGTCCGGGCTGCCGGGCACCACTACGTGCTGTCGGCCGCAGGAGCCGCCGCCGGTGGCGGTGGGCTTCTTGCAGATGCCATAGCCGGCGTCGATCTTGCGGTAGTGGTCCAGGTAGTAGCCGGTGTTGGAGGCCGCGCCCTTGTCGTTGTGACAATGCTGGCAGTTTACTTCCAGGTAGGCCCGCAGGCGGTTTTCCACGTCGGCATCGGAGCCGGCGGTGGCACCGCTGTCGCCCGGTACGCTCCAGTGAGGCAGGCGCTCGATGTTGGTGGCGATGCCGCGGCCATCTATCTGCAGGGCCGGCACGTTGGCCAGGATGCCTTGATCCTGCCAGTACTTGAGCTGGTTCACCTGCGGAAAACCGCCCTGCCCTTCGGTGCCCATGAAGCGGGATTCCGGAACGTAGGCACGGTTCAGGTTGCGGGGTTTCGGGCCGATGGGCGCGGCGCCCGCTTCCAGGTCGTCATTGGAATGGCAGGTGATGCACTGGTTCTGGTTGGGAATGGCGTA
>CAYUNQ010000298.1:2032-2499 GCA_964446185.1 uncultured Marinobacter sp.
GTCGGTGGAGCCGGCCAGCAACTTGCCTGTGTGCTGGTCTTCATAGTGCCAGCTTACGCTGCGGGTTTCGCCGCCCGGCACCAGCTTCGCTACCTTCTTGCCACTGTCGTCGGTGCTCCAGCTGTAGGTGGGGCCGCTCCAGACTGCCTTGCCACTCTGGGAGGTGCGCTTGATCAGCAAGCGGGTTTCCACCAGCTCTTCGGTGCCTTTGCTTTCGTCAGTGAAGGTTCGCCAGGGGCGTGAAGGCGAAGGTTTTGGCGATCACGGTGCCATTCGGGAAGTGAATGGTGCCGTTCAGGTTGCCGCCATTCTGGCCATCCATATACACCGCCTTGGTGCCGGGCGGGATGAACGCGACCCGATACTTGGTAGCGTAGTCGGAGAACAGCTTGGAGTTGAGCACGAACGGCACGCCGCCTTCATGGGGCATGCTGCGCGGGTCTTGCGCGTTGGCGAACAGGTTGTAC
>CAYUNQ010000299.1:0-2487 GCA_964446185.1 uncultured Marinobacter sp.
GTAGAGACCCTGGAGATTCCGGAACAAGCCAAGGCCGAACTGCGCGCCCTGACTCCAGGCACCTACATTGGCAACGCCGTCGAACAGGCTGGCAACATTTAAACGGGAGCAACACCATGGACATGCTTGGCGGACTGACAGCTTCTGAATTTCTGCGGGATTACTGGCAGAAAAAGCCCCTGGTGATCCGTCAGGCATTTCCCGGCTTCCAGTGCCCGGTCAGCCCGGACGAACTGGCTGGCCTGGCCTGCGAAGAAGCGGTGGAATCCCGCATCATCATTGAAGACGATGCCGGTAAACCCTGGCAACTGCACAACGGGCCGTTTAACCCGGACCGTTTCAGCAGCCTGCCGGAACAGGACTGGACCCTGCTGGTTCAGGGCCTTGACCACTGGGTACCAGAGATAGCCGATATTCTCGAGAACTTCCGCTTCATTCCCAACTGGCGCCTGGATGACATCATGGCCAGCTACGCCCCGAAAGGTGGCAGTGTTGGCCCCCACTACGACATGTACGATGTTTTCCTGCTGCAGGCCCAGGGTCATCGCCGCTGGACCTTTGGCGGCCACTGCGACCACACCTCGCCGCGGGTAGACGGTACGCCCCTGCGCATTCTGAGCAGCTGGGACGGCGAGGAAACCGTAACGCTGGCGCCAGGCGACATGCTGTACCTGCCTCCGGGCATCGGCCACCATGGTGTGGCCGAAGACGACTGCATTACGCTGTCTGTCGGGTTTCGTGCGCCCACCATCGATGACCTCCTGACCAGCTTCACCGATTTCCTGAGTCAGAAAGAAAAAGCGGCCGAACACCTGGACGACCCGGACCTTCAGGTGCAGGACAACCCCGGCACCATCGGTCCGGAGGTTATCGACCGCCTGGATGCCGTGATCCGCGAGCAGCTGGGCGACCGCCGCAACCTGGCCCAGTGGTTTGGCCAGTTCGCCACCGCCCCCAAGAGCATGGACATTGTGGTGCCAGCAGAGGAACCCGCTGAAGCAGAAGACCTGGCGGTAGCCATCCGCGCCGGCGAGCAGCTGCGCTGGAACGAAGGCTCCCGCTTTGCCTACCATGAACTGGCTGGTGAAACCGCCCTGTTTGTGGATGGTGAGCAATACCTGCTGAAAGGCGATGCCCAGCCACTGGCACCCTTGCTGTGTGCCGGAGCCCGGATTGATATGTCGGCCCTGGCCGAATTTGCCGGTGACGAGGCCCTGCTGGGACTGCTGACTACCCTGTATAACCAGGGTTCGTTGTACTTCGAGTAAGCCATGACTCCGAGATTTCGCAAATACAGCTGGCAACTGGCCCCAGCCTCCATCCGCGACATCCGCCAGCGGGTGTTTATTGATGAGCAGAAGGTGCCACCGGAGCTGGAATGGGACGACACTGACGAGATTGCCGACCATTACCTGGCAGTCGATCAGGGCAATACCCCCATGGCCACGGCCCGGCTGTTTTCCACCATGGAAGAAACCGGTTTTATCGGGCGAATGGCTGTGCTTCCGGAATACCGTGGCCAAGGTGTGGGCGAGGCGCTGCTACGGCACCTGATTGCGGAATCTGCCGGGCGCTTCCAGGAGCTGCGGCTATCGGCCCAAAACCACGCCACCGGATTCTACCAGCGCTTCGGCTTCCACATCTGCTCCGAGCCCTACGACGACGCCGGCATCCCCCACCTGGATATGCGTTGCCTGGCGCCGGCCCTGGCCCACCAGGCGCTCGCTGACCGCACCCAACCACTGATTATCGGGGCCGATACCGGGAGCTGGCTGTTCCACGACGAAGCCACCATGCTCGGCCTGATGGATTCGCTGGCAGGCCAGGCCGGCCAGCGCCTGTGGCTGTATGACAACCTGCTGGACCACGACCTGTATGACCGTTACCGGCTGCGGGAACTGATTTCTGCCGTGGCCCGCCGGCACCGCCTGAGCGAAGTCCGGCTGCTGATCCACGATGACAAACCCCTGGTGAAACGGCGACACCAGCTGGTTGAGCTGATGCGTCGCCTGAGCAGCCGTATGGAGCTAAGGCTGGTAAACACCGATTACCCGATGGAAGACCAGCCGTTCATGTTAGTTGACCGTGAAGGCGTTCTTTACCGCCACCACTTCAATAAACCCGAAGGCTTTGCCAGCTTCGCCGCCTCCGGCCGGGTCAAACTGATGGAAGAGGCCTTCCAGCGCATGTGGGATGCCGCGCGCCCATCCATGGAGTTGCGGGAACTACCTCTCTGAGTGCTGCCCGTAGATTGCCTGGGGCGACTCGAAACGGGCACCGAACGGGGCAAACTCCTCATCCACCTCTTCTGCCACTTCGATGATCAGCCTGCGTAGCCATTGGTGGTCGCTGTTGTGTTGCAGCAGCGGACTCCAGGCCATTTTCAGCTCGAACGGCGGGATTTCGAACGGTGGCACCTTAACGATCAGATTCGGGTTGTCCTTTTGCAGCCAGGCGGCCCGCGATGGCAGCGTCGCAATCAGGTCG
>CAYUNQ010000300.1:0-2477 GCA_964446185.1 uncultured Marinobacter sp.
GGACAACTGCCACGGCTCCGGAATCATGGGCAGGTCTTCCAGCCGCCACTTTTTCCAGGCCGGGTTGTAGCGGGCCGGTTCGGCCGGTTCCAGCAAATGGCCGATGCACCAGCTCACCGTAGCCGCCTCTTTACCCTGGCCGCAACGAATCCAGCCCTGGCCTTTCTGGTGTGGGCCGGGCAGGGCGGCGGCAATGGCCCTTGCCAGGCTGGGCTTTTCGGCTATGTAAAGGTGCATGGGGTCCTGGCGTTGTGGATGGGTTCGGGAATGTGGCCCTTTGCCGGATTGCTGTCAAGGGTTCGGGGGTTAGGGCCAATGTGTAGTAGACTGAACACTCAGGGAATTGCGGGAGTTGAACGAAGATGAAAGTACAGAGTGCCATTGAGACCAAACTGGCAGAGGCCTTCGAAGCCACGCTGCTTCAGGTAGAGAACGAGAGCCATATGCACTCGGTGCCGCCGAATTCGGAAACCCACTTCAAGGTGACCCTGGTTTCACCGGATTTTACCGGTCAGATGAAGGTTCGGCGGCATCAGGCAATCTATAAAGTGCTGGCTGAAGAGCTGGCGGGCCCTGTGCATGCGTTGTCGCTGCACCTGTTTACGCCGGAGGAATGGCAGGCCAGCGGCCAGGCCACGCCGGATTCGCCGAATTGCATGGGGGGCTCCAAGGGCGATGCCTCCATGGCGGCCAAGCTGGAACAGGGAGCCAATTCATGAGTCAGTTTTTCCAGATTCACCCGGAGAATCCGCAGAAGCGCCTGATCAATCAGGCCGTGGAAATTCTGCGCAAGGGTGGCGTGATCGTGTACCCCACCGATTCCGGCTACGCACTGGGTTGCCATCTTGGCGACAAGCAGGCGGCCGATACCATCAAGCGTATCCGTAAACTGGACGATAAGCACAACTTCACACTGGTGTGCCGGGATTTGTCTGATATCGGCGTCTACGCCAAGGTCGACAACACCCAGTACCGGTTGCTGAAGACGTTCACTCCGGGGCCCTACACCTTCATCCTGGATGCCACCAGCGAAGTGCCACGCCGTTTACTACACGCCAAACGCCGTACCATCGGGGTCCGGGTGCCGGATAACGAGATTGTGCGTGCGCTGCTGGGCGAGCTGGGCGAGCCGATCATGAGCAGCACCCTGATTCTGCCGGGGGAAAGTGAGCCGATGACCGATCCCTACGAAATCCGGGACACGCTGGAACACGAGCTGGATTTGATCATCGACGGCGGCTTCTGCGGAATGGAAGCCACCACGGTGGTGAACTTCACTGGCGATGCGCCGGAAGTTACCCGGGTTGGCAAAGGCGATCCTGCACCGTTTCAGGTTTAAGTCTTTGGGTTACCGGGGCAATCAGCCCCGGTGGTCTGATACAAACGGGTTGGTGGCTCTTTCGTGCCCGAAGGTAGACATCGGCCCGTGGCCACAGATGAAACTCACATCGTCCCCCAGCGGGAACAGTTTTTCCCGGATGGAATGAATCAGGGTGTTGTAGTCGCCCTTCGGGAAATCCGTTCGGCCAATGGAACCGTTGAACAGCACATCACCCACCTGGGCCAGCTTTGAGTCGCGATGGAAGAACACCACATGGCCCGGAGTGTGGCCCGGTGTATGCAGCACTTCCAGGGTTTCATTGCCAACGGTCACCGTATCCCCGTCTTCCAGCCAGCGGTTGGGCGTGAACACTTCCGGTGCCGGAAACCCGAACATCTGCGCCTGCATGGCCAGGCCCTGAATCCAGAAGTTATCTTCCTTATGGGGGCCTTCGATGGGCAGCCCTTCCGACTTTGCCAGCTCGGCGGTACCGCCTGCGTGGTCAATGTGGGCGTGGGTAAGCAGGATCTTCTCCAGGATAACGCCTTCGGTCTCGACCGCCGCCCGAATGCGGTCCAGGTCCCCGCCCGGGTCAACGACCGCCGCCTTGTTGGTTTCGGTACACCAGAGCAGGGTGCAGTTTTGTTCAAAGGGGGTGACGGGAATCACACGGTACTTCAGGGACATAATCTGCCTCGGGTTGTAAACTTTCCGGCAAGTTTATCAAGGCGGCAACAGGTGAGCCATTGAACAACTACCTCCAGAAAATCCTTCAGGGCCAGGCTATCAACTACGAGGCCTTTCTGAAAAAGTTGCCGGATGTCCTGCGCCAGCGACATCGTGAGCTTTTTTCAACGGAAAAGACGGGGCCGAACCGCTGGCGGGTAACCGTTCTGGATGAGGCTGTCTTTGAGGCGCTTCGGGAGCAGGCCGCAGCCCCGGTGAGCCGGGTAGATGCGGCGAGGAAGGGTGACTCCCACCGCCACGGCACCGAGGTGAGTTTCCTGCTGGTGTATCATCACGCCCTGACAAGCCTAAGGCCGGATTCGGTAGTGATTGCCGGGGATTCGGTGGATATTGGTTATAGGCCCGCACCCCGGGTGCTGGTGGTGGAGAACGAACGCAATTTTTATCATTACCGCCAGATGCTGGCTTT
>CAYUNQ010000301.1:0-2467 GCA_964446185.1 uncultured Marinobacter sp.
AAAACTTTCTGGTGCACAGAGACAGGGTCTACTTTATCGACTTCAAGTTGACCAAGCCTGCCGTTTTTAAAAAGCATTCCTTCCGGATGGAATATGCTCACTTTCTTCACACCATGCCGGAGGGCATTCACTACCTCCCGGAAGCTGAACGAAATTCCACGGGATTCAAGTTTGCGGTGTGGCTTCGCAGATCTATTTCCGACCTGAAACGGAAGAAACGCGAATGGCGGGCGTACCGGCAGCAGCCAGGTTACGCCCGAAAAAAACGGACTGTACTGATAGTATTGGGTGCCGTTGTGGTTTATCAGATGATTTTCTCAACGAGCTCTGCATGAGCCCAGCGCCAGAGCCCCAAATGGAGCTCCGGCGTCAGCTAATCACTTCCGCGCGGTGTAATCCTGGTAAGACTTCTCTTCCACAAAGCGTGAGCCCAGCGCCAGGTTCACTTCTTTCTTGATCGCCGCTCGCTTGTCGTTGGTTACGTACACGGCACGGGCCAGTTCGATAAAGCGCGGGCCGAAGTCCTGATCGGCCTCCTGGTCCCGGATATCGTCCTCGATTACCCAGAGCTCCTCGTTGACCGCTTTGAGCTGCTTGCGCAGTTCCGCAATATCATCAGCCTTGGCACCAATGGCTTCGTCCCAGGTTTTGCTGAGTTCATCCAGCTCCAGGCGTACGTTCTTTACTTTCTCTTCGTCCTTGATGCGCTCGGATTTGATTTCAAGGATGGTGATCTTGTCCAGCACTTCACCGAAGGATACGGGAACCTTGATTACGTCTGCCATTGTCTCGTCCTGCTTGCTCGTGGATTCTATATAACAAAGCCGCCGGGGCCTGTGCAGCGCCGACGGCTAAGGTTGCATTACCAGCCGGTATCAGTTTTTAACGTGGGTCAGCCACGCCTGATGTTCCGCCAGCTTACCCTTCACCGCATCAAAGTACATGCTCTGCAGCTTCTCGGTAATCGGGCCACGCTTGCCTTCGCCAATCTGACGACCGTCCAGTTCACGGATTGGCAGCACTTCAGCGGCGGTGCCGGTGAAGAAGGCTTCTTCAGCGATGTACACTTCGTCGCGAGTGATGCGGCGTTCTTTCACCACCAGGCCCATGTCTTTGGCGAAGTCGATGATGGTGGCGCGGGTGATGCCGGCCAGGCAGGAGGTCAGTTCCGGGGTGTGCAGCTCACCGTTGCGAACGATGAAGATGTTCTCGCCCGAGCCTTCCGCCACGTAGCCTTCGTTGTCCAGCAGCAGGGCTTCTTCAGCGCCGCCGGAAATGGCTTCGTTCAGGGCCAGCATGGAGTTGATGTAGTTGCCGTTGGCCTTCGCCTTACACATGGTGATGTTCACGTGGTGGCGAGTGTAAGAAGAAGTGCGCACCTTGATGCCCAGCTCCTTGGCCTCTGGCGACATGTAAGACGGCCAGCTCCAGGCGGCAACCATTACGTGCACCTGCAGGTTGTCGGCGCGCAGGCCCATGCCTTCGGAACCCAGAAATACCATGGGGCGCAGGTAGGCTTCGTCCAGATTGTTCTCACGAACCGCAGCACGCTGGGCTTCGTTGATCACATCTTTGCTGAACGGCATTTTCATGTTCAGGATGTGGGCGGAGTTGAACAACCGGTCGGTGTGTTCTTTCAGCCGGAAAATTGCCGGGCCGTTCGCGGTGTTGTACGCACGCACGCCTTCAAAGCAGCCGAGGCCGTAATGCAGGGTGTGAGTGAGTACATGGGTTTTGGCTTCCCGCCAGGGAACCATTTCACCATCCAGCCAGATAAGGCCATCGCGATCAGCCATCGACATTTCTACAGTGCTCCTGAATAAGCAGTTTTCGGGGATCCAGCATTCTAGCAGGAAAGCCGGACAGAAATAAATTTAGCTTGCTACTCAACCATCACTTTTTTCCACATACTTTGGATGTAGTCGCGCTCCTGAGGAAAGGCATTACCTTCCACCAGGCTGTTCTGGTTATGCAGTGCCCTCCGGTGAATGGTGGAGCGCAGGGTAATGAACACCTCCCGCAGCCTTTCAGTGTCTGCCACAGGCAGCACCCCGGCGCGGCCCAACTCTTCCATCTGCCGGATATTATCACTCCACTGGGTCAATTCCGGGTGTTCGGCACTCCAGGCCAGCATCAGGTACTGCATCATGAATTCGATATCCACAATACCGCCGGCATCGTGTTTGATGTGAAACACCTCATTCCGCCGGATTTCCGGGGTACCGAGGCTGCTGCGCATTTTCTCCCGCATCTCCACCACCTCCTGGCGCAGGGCGGCTTTATCCCTTGGCGTGCACAGAATCTGGTGACGAATATCCTCGAAGGCTTGAAGGGTATCCGGGCAGCCGGCAACGCCGCGGGCCCGGGCCAGGGCCTGGTGCTCCCAGGTCCAGGCATCGTTCTGCTGGTATTTCTCAAAGGCCTGCAGGGTACTCACCAGCAAGCCGGAGTTACCGGACGGGCGCAA
>CAYUNQ010000302.1:0-2467 GCA_964446185.1 uncultured Marinobacter sp.
GCCATCGCCTACGATGTGCAAACCCGCTTTGGTGCTGCCAAGTTCCTTACTGTGTTCAACATGGACGCCATTCGTACTGACGAAACGGCCGTCATTCCTCCCGGCACACACATCAGTTTTAGCTCACCGGAAGCCCGGAAAAACCCGGCCTGACCTGCGACTTTTGTTTAATACCACAAACAGGTAACCTGACAGCCAAAACCAAAAACAAGAGCATAACGGATGGCCACCTACACCATTGAAATCAATGAAACTTTTGACGTACCAAGGCGAAAAGTCTTCGCCCTGTTTGCCGACCATCACCGTTTCGGGAAAATGATCGGTGCTCCGGTAAAACGCATCAAAGACAGTGACCAGGCCGATCCGAACGGTACCGGCTCGGTACGTAAAATCGGCATTGGCCCCCTGTCCCTGCAGGAAACCGTACTGGTTTTCGAGCCGGACTCGCTGATTGAATACACCATCACCAGCCTTAGCCCGATTCGAAATCATATGGGGCGTATTCGTTTTTATGACACGCAGGAAGGTCAAACCCGGGTCAGCTATACCATCACCTTCGAAGATATCGTGCCGTTTTCAGGCAAGGTGGTCAGTGCAGCGCTGGAGCAGGGCCTGAAGCGCGGTATCCGCCGGGTTCCGGAACTGGCGTAGCCATAGCAACAATCCGCTACTTGATGAATATCAGATAATTGACCTGTGGCAAGGCCCGGCTTCCCGCTGTTCGGTAGTCTCCAAACCTTATTGCAATATCCGGCCATCGCGGTGCCTGGGCACCGCGGTAATGGCCTGTAACCTATTGTTGTGCGGGAGACCCTAATGGCAGTTGAGCCGATCGTTCTGTTCGACAACGGGCACCACAAGTGCCTGATGTTTGATTCTTTGGTAACCGGCGAGGGCGTGCAGTCCAACCAGTTCCTGATTGTAGACGGCAAGCACGAAGCCCTGCTTGACCCCGGCGGTGACCTCACCTACACCCCGCTGTCAGTGGCTGCCTCCAAGTACATGAACATCCGTGAGATGGACTATGTATTTGCCTCCCACCAGGACCCGGACATCATCGGTGCGATTGACCGCTGGATTGTGCACACCAAGGCCAGCATCGTAACCTCCAAGCTGTGGGCCCGTTTCCTGCCCCACCTGGTGTCCAGTTACGTAACCAACCAGCTCAGCGGCAGCGTGTACGATCGCATCATCAGCATTCCGGACCAGGGTGCGAAAGTGCGTTTCGGCGACTCCCATATCCAGTGTCTGCCAGCCCACTTCATGCACTCTGTGGGTAACCTGCAGTTCTATGATCCGGTCTCGAAGATTCTGTTCTCCGGAGATCTGGGCGCATCGCTCGGGGGTGAAGACGATCACAAACCGGTGGAAGACTTCGACAACCACATCCAGCACATGATTGGCTTCCACCGCCGGTATATTGCCTCTAAAAAGGTGTGCCAGCTGTGGGCCAACATGGTTCGCGATATGGACGTAGCCATGATCGTGCCCCAGCACGGCAAGCGTTTTGAAGGGCCGGCCATGGTTGACCGCTTCCTGAACTGGGTCAGCAGCATGGACTGCGGTATCGACCTGATGACCCAGGACAACTACCATCCGCCGGTCGATTTCGTGTGATTTCCCCGGTTTCCGCAGGGATGCGGAAACCTCCTTCTGCGCAACTTGCGCAATCCCCCCTGTCGCAAATCCCTCAGGTTCAGTAAAATCCCGCTTTTGATCGTAAATCCGAGAGGCACCAACGATGGGCAGAGCCTACCAGAACCGTAAAGAATCCATGGCCAAGACGGCCGCGGCTAAAACCAAGGTTTACAGCAAATACGGCCGGGAAATCTACATGAGCGCCAAGTCTGGCGGCCCCGACCCCCAGGCCAACCTGTCGCTTCGTGGCCTGATCGAGCGCGCCAAGAAAGACCAGGTTCCGACACACGTTATTGAAAAAGCCATCGACAAGGCCAAGGGTGGCGCAGGTGAAGACTACTCTCCGGCCCGTTACGAAGGCTACGGCCCCGGCAACTGCATGGTGATTGTCGACTGCCTGACCGACAACCCCAACCGCACCTTCGGCGACGTTCGCCTGGCCTTCACCAAGACCAAGTGCAAGATCGGCACCCCCGGCGTGGTTGCCCACATGTTCGACCACTGCGCTATTTTCGCGTTCAACGGCCAGGATGAAGAAGCCGTTCTTGAAGCGCTGATGGAAGCCGATGTTGACGTGACCGACATCGAAAATGAAGACGGCAAGATCACCGTATTCACGCCCAACACCGAATACGCCAAGGCCAAGCAGGCACTGGAAGCGGCCTTCGAAGGCATCGAGTTCGATGTGGACGAGATCCAGTTCCTGCCGAAGACCACCACGGTTGTTCAGGGTGACGACATCCCGCTGTTCGAGAAATTCCTCGACATGCTGAACGACCTGGACGACGTTCAGAACGTGTTCCACAACGCGGAACTGCCGGAAGAGGAA
>CAYUNQ010000303.1:0-2438 GCA_964446185.1 uncultured Marinobacter sp.
AAGATTGGAGGTGGTTCCCCCCGGGCAGGCGGCAATAATCACCAGCCCCACCGCAATGGCCGGCGATACGCCGAACAGATAAGCCAGGGCAAAGGCCACCGCCGGCATCAGCAAAATCTGGGCGACGGTACCGATCACCAGCCCCCTGGGATAAACCGCCACCTGGCGAAAATCCCGCAGGGTGAGGGTCATGCCGATTCCGATCATGATGATAAACAGGGCAATCGGCAAACCTGCCGAAATCATCGGGCTGGACTCCACAAAGCCTCCGTATGTTGTTGTTATTGATCTGACCGCTGAAATTAGCACAACCCCTGACCGATCTGGAGCCTGCTTAAGCTACTTTATGTAACTGCAAGACAATCGTCTTTGCACCTCGGTTTTTGATCGTTCGCGGGCCGCTTAGCCAGTATACTTGCAGGCAACAACCATAAATTGAACGACTGGCGGAGAACACAACGGAATGAAACGGCTCGCAACACTGGACGCCTCCTGGCTGGCTGTGGAATCTGAAGACACCCCGATGCACGTGGGCACCCTGCAGATTTTTTCATTGCCGGAAGGCGCACCGGATACCTTCCTGCGGGATATGGTAACCCGCATGAAAGATGCCGGTGACGTAGCGCCACCCTGGGGTTACAAGCTGGCCTGGTCGGGGTTTCTCGGACGACTGCTTGCCCCGGCCTGGAAGGTCGACAAGGATATCGACCTCGACTACCACGTACGCCACTCTGCCCTGCCCCGCCCGGGCGGCGAACGGGAGCTGGGTATCCTGGTGTCGCGCCTGCACTCCAATCCGCTGGATTTCTCCCGCCCCCTGTGGGAATGCCACGTAATTGAAGGGCTGGAGAACAACCGCTTTGCCCTGTACACCAAGATGCACCATTCCATGATTGATGGCATCAGCGGCGTGCGGCTGATGCAACGGGTGCTGACCACCGATCCGGACCGGGTCAATATGCCGCCGCCCTGGACCGTGCGCCCGGAGCGGCGCCGTGGCAGCAAAACCGACCCGGAGGCGAGCGTGCCTGCAGCTGTTTCCCAGGCCATGGATGCCCTGAAACTGCAGGCCGACATGGCGCCACGCCTGTGGCAGGCCGGCAACCGCCTGGTGCATTCGGTTCGCCACCCGGAAGATGGCCTGACCGCACCGTTTACCGGCCCGGTCTCTATCCTGAACCACCGGGTTACCGGCCAGCGTCGCTTTGCCACCCAGCATTACCAGCTGGACCGCCTGAAAGCCCTGGCCCAGGCGTCCGGCGGCTCCCTGAACGATATTGTGCTGTACCTGTGCGGAACGGCGCTGCGCCGGTTCCTGCTGGAACAGGACAGCGTGCCGGCCATTCCGTTGACGGCAGGCATTCCCGTTAACATCCGCCCGGCGGATGACGAAGGTACCGGCACCCAGATCAGCTTCATGATTGCCTCCCTGGCTACCAACGAGGCAGACCCGCTGAACCGCTTGCAGCAGATCAAGGCTTCTACCCGCCGGGCCAAGGAACACCTGCAAAAGCTGCCCAAGAGCGCATTGACCCAGTACACCATGCTGCTGATGTCACCCTATATTCTGCAGCTTATGTCGGGGCTGGGCGGCCGCATGCGGCCGGTGTTCAACGTGACCATCTCGAACGTGCCGGGGCCGGAAAACACCCTGTACTACGAGGGCGCAAAGCTCGAAGCCATGTTCCCGGTCTCGCTGATTGCCCACGGCGGCGCCCTCAACATCACCTGCCTGAGCTATGCCGGCTCGCTGAACTTCGGGTACACCGGTTGCCGGGACACCCTGCCGAGCATGCAGAAGCTGGCGGTGTACACCGGAGAGGCACTGGATGAACTGGAAAGCCTGGTGCTGCCGCCCAGGCCGAAGAAGCCGCGGTCAACGGCAAAGAAGAAAAAGCCTGAGGCCTGATTAAAACATGAGGCCCGCTTACAGTGCGGTGCCGGATTCACTCTGCCAGTGTCCGGCACCCACGAAGATCATCTGCAGAAAGCGGGAAGTGCGCTTGCGTACCTGGCCAACCTGGTAATCATCATCCGCAGCGATACTGAGCAGGTCCGTCAGGCTGAAGGCAACGGTACGAACCACCAGGTCACAGGTCATATCCAGGTCAGCATCGCTCAGATGCTGCATCAGCCGCAACCGGCGCAGATCGTTGGCAAGCTCACTGGCAAAAAACCGCATTTCACTGCGAATCCCTTCCTGAACCGCCCGGCTTTCACCCGCCAGCCCCTGGGCCATAAACATGAAAAAACTGCGATTGGCCTGAGCATGGGCTACAAATATACCCACGGACTCCTCGATCAGCTTGTCTGCCTGCAATACATTCCCCCTGGCCTCACGCATCATCCGGCGTAGCACCAGCCCCAGCTCGTCCACCAGTTGCAGGCCCAGATCGTCCATACTGCGGAAGTGACGATAAAATGATGTAGGCACCACC
>CAYUNQ010000304.1:0-2436 GCA_964446185.1 uncultured Marinobacter sp.
GCAGTGAACATGGCCCTTGGTATTGTCTGACGGAAAGCAGGTTATACCCGCCGGCGCCGACCTTCTGTGCGCCTGCGGGCCTGCTCCGAGTTCACATAGACCGATTCAGTGAAGGTGGCGTTGGCGTGGCCTAGCTCTTCACTGATGTGCCGGATATCCGCGCCGGCCTCGATGGCCTGGCTGGCTCCGGTGTGGCGCAGATAGTGGGTTTCGGAGCGAATCGCCAGCATTTGCCTGGCTTCATCCAGATAGCCTTCTCGCTCCATCCGGTCTGCGGTGGCAACCATTGCCTGCTCGTAGATGCGTTGCACCTGCCGCTTGCCGATGGCATTACCTTTCGCTGATGGCAAAATAGGCGTTGATTCGCCGGGCACCGGCAGCGGAGAAGCCAGGCCCAGATGGCTGCGCCACCGCTTCAGGTAGTCCAGGTAGGCGTCTGGCAGGGTGATTTGCCGGGTTTTGTCGCCTTTGCCGAAGACGGAATACACCCAGTAGGGCTCACCATCGACAATGGTTCGGCGGAAATCACTGAAGCAGGGGGTGCGCATCTGATTCCGGTCCACCGGGCGCGGTGCCAGTTCGCTGACCCGCAGGAACAGGCTTTTCATGGTGACAATCACAAACAGGTTACGCTCGAACTTCGGATTGCTGCCCGCCAGTTCGGTCAGTGTTTCCAGCAGGAACGACCATTGCCAGTCGGTCAGTCGCCGCACTTCGGCGTCCCGGTCCTGATTCAGGTTGGGTTTGGCGTTGCGGTCCCGTTTGCGCACATCGATCAGCGGATTTTTGGGCAGATAATCGTGGGCCACCAGATACTTGAAGAACGTCTGCAAGGCGGTGCGGCTGGCGTTCAGGCTGGCCTGGGTAACAGAGTAGGGCGCCTGCACGGTTTTGGACCGGAACGCCATGGGCCGCCAGTCCGGGTTTGAGCGGCGCAGGTCCGCCTGTGAAGTAAACGCAGGATAGATCCCGCGGGATACCCAGGGCGCCGGAGGTGTTTTCAGGAAGGCAAAGTAGCCTGTGATCAGATCGCTGTCTGCCTGGGCAAGGTGGCGCCGGGCAATCAGCCAGGTGTAGTTTAAAAAACGCTGGATTTCGCTGCGAAACCGGTTGTAGGTACCTGAAACATCGCTGTATTTCTCAAGGAAGCGGCGGGCAATATAGTAGTCCTGCCGGGCTTTGTCCGGCGCGACAGGGACGCCGTCCAGGGCGGCTCGCAGGTCCGGGTACAGCGCAAGCTCCGACTGTTCGTGGATGAGATCGGCGGTATCAAACAGCGGAAAACCGGGAAATCCGGGTTTGGTGTTCATCGGAGGAACCTTGTGCTTGGGTTATGGTTCCCGGTGGGGAAGCCTGAAATGTCCAATACTCCTAAATATTGGACATGATTAAGAGTGTATACAATTCAGTGGGTTATCGACAACTCTTCATGCAGTAATTCTCAAGCGTTTCGGCGACTAAGGAATCTCTCTGCTTCAGTTGATGCGACGAAAATGGAGTTTTAGCGAATTATGGAAAGAAATAGCCACCCGTTCGGATTAATGACGTCCGTTGCGTTCTCCGCAAGCCTGCTTTTGTTGTCAGGGTTATCAGGCGCAGAGAATCTATGGAACGAACAAACTGCGGTTGCGGAGTTCACGGTTCCGGTGGAATGGGTGGAGAATGCCTCGGTCTCGGATGACGGGCACCTTTGGATTGTTCTGGACGATCTGGGCCGAGCTGAGCTCCACGAAATGACCAGGGAAAACCCGGGTCAGCCCGTGCAGATTGTGATGGCCGGCCAGGTTGTTATGCGGTTTACGGTTGTTGCAGAACTGGATAGTGGCCGGCTGCGTGTGCAGAATCCGCACCAGGGCCTGGTTAAGGCTTTAGAGCCACTTCTGTGAAATACCGGGGAGCCTGTGTTTGCCAATGCTCCCACATGAGGGGCTTACCTGTTTCCGCAGATACTCTCACATCATACTGCGCATAATGTATATTATGTTAAATCAGGTATGCGGTTCCATATCCCCCTGCGGAAGATATGGACCGTTTGCGCCCCTGCTAGCGAAAACTAGAACACGTAAATGAAACCAACGCCGATCTCGGCCTCGTAGTCATTTCGGGATATCGGGCTGTCTGACACATCACTCCCATAGGCTTCGTAGAGAGCTTCACCGATAATCTGCCAGTTCTTGCCCAGATAATTACGGTAGCTGATGTTGACCCCCGTTGACCGGTACCCGCTATCTACATCGGTTTCCGCGAGCCCTGAATTTATGGATTGTTGTGCAGTCACACCAAAGTCCCGGTTGGCGAGCTTACCGTCGTGGAACGTAACAGCAGCGCCAATTTCCCAGCCGCTGCCATCAGGCTGACAAGCCAGGCAGGTTCCTGCGCCGATCGCCGGTTCGCCACTGAACACCCCCAGCCGGGTCGACTTCAAACTCGAACTCG
>CAYUNQ010000305.1:0-2426 GCA_964446185.1 uncultured Marinobacter sp.
AGCGCCATGTCCTGCTTCGCCATGTGAACCACCCGGTTGCGGCCGCGTGCCTTCAGCATCTGTGCAACGACATGCCCGAATGGGATGAGTTTATTGTCGGGGCGGTTGATGCGGAGGAGGCCCGCCATTATGCAGAACTCACCGGCCTGTATTCCCACCTGCGCTGGGAAGCACCCTGCTACGGGGTAGACCTGGATGCCCTGCGCCGAGAAGGCCAGCATTACCTGGACACCCTGACCCGAAACACCCGTTACCAGATCAACCGCTCACACAGGCTTTACGAAGCGCGGGGGCCGGTGGATCTGGTACGGCCGGATTCCGCCGACGAAGCTGTGGCCATCTTTGACAGCATTGGGCCGTTACACCTGAACCGCTGGGGCGATGGCCCGGACCAGAGCGGATACGCCAACCCGGACTTTGTGCGCTTCCACCGCAGCCTGATTCAGGATCAGTGGGCCAGCGGCGGGGTAGACTTGGTGTCGGTTCGGGCTGGAGAGGACATCATCGCCTCGTTCTACAACCTGCTGTACGACCAGAAGGTGTATTTCTACCTGGGAGGAATGAAGACCGAGCCGGATAACCGTTACAAGCCAGGCTTGTTGGGGCACAGCCTGTGCATTGAAGACTACCGCCACCACGGGTTCCATTATTACGACTTTATGGGGGGCGACGAGCGCTATAAAACTCAGCTGGGGGCGCTGCATAAACAGCTGGTGCAGGTGTCGCTGCAGCGGGACCGGTTCAAGCTAAAGCTGGAAGACGTGATGCGCAAAGCCCGCAACCGGCTGCTCCCGGAAGCCGGCGGAAGGCTGAAATGAACGCCATGGTGATGGCAGCAACGCCTGCTGATGTGAAGGTGGAGCGCCCGGCGGATATAGACCGGAGTGCCTACCAGAATTTTGTGGCTTCCCATCCACACGCGACGGCTTATCACAATATTGCCTGGCTGGACGCGGTGGAGCAGGCATACGGCCACCCATGCTGGGTAGTCACCGCATGGCGCGGGCACCGTCTGGTTGCGGTACTACCGGTTTGCCAGTTGCGCCGTATTGGCGGTGGCTCCCTGGTGTCTTTGCCGTTCTGTGATCTGGCGGGCCCCCTGTATGAGACCGCCGAAGGCGAATCGGCCCTGAAAGCCGGCGTTCGAACCCTGCTCTCCGAGTTGGGTGCAAGCACCCTGGAAGTGCGGCGCAGAGGGACGGCACTCTGCGAACAGGATATCGCCGAACTGGAGCAGCTGAAAAGCAACCGCAAAGTCAGCATGGTTGCTTTTTTACCGGAGTCTTCCGAACGGCTATTTGCCAGTTATAAACCCAAACTGCGCAGTCAGATTCGTAAAGCGGAAAAAAATGGCCTGACGGCCGAAGTGGTAACCGGTGCCTCCGGAATCGACGCCTTCTACCCGGTGTTCGCCGCCAACATGCGGCGCCTGGGTTCTCCTGTTCACGGCAGGGAATGGTTTGATGCCCTGCAAGCGGCCTACGACGACCGCATGCTGATGGGTATTGTGCGTCTTGAAAACGACGTTGTGGGTGCCGGCATCGTGCTGGTGCAGGGCAAGACAGCCTGTATCCCCTGGGCTTCCACCCTGGCGGAATACAATCACCTGGCGCCGAACATGCTGTTGTACTGGATGCTACTGAGTTACCTGACTGATTCCGGGTGCAGACAGTTCGATTTTGGCCGGTCCTCTTTCGGCGAAGGCACCTATCGCTTCAAAAAACAGTGGGGTGCAGAGCCTGTGGCGCTGGACTGGCAACAATGGCAACCGGATGGTTCGGTGCTTCAGTCCCCTGCTACTGAACCGGGGTTGCTGGCAAAGAAACTTCGAAGCTGGATTGAAACCTGCTGGCGGAGGCTGCCACTGCAGCTGGCCAACCGGCTGGGGCCGAAGTTAAGGAAACATATCAGCCTATGATGTCGATAGTATTAGTGATCACCGTTGTGAGCCTGCTGGTGCCGGTCTATGTGTATGCCGGATACCCGGCCATGCTCTGGTTTTTCACCCGGGGTTACCCGGCGCGGACCCACCGGATTGGCGACATCACACCGACCGTGAGCCTGATCATTTCCTGTTACAACGAAGCGCCGGTTATCCGCGCCAAGCTTGAAAACGCGCTGGCGCTGGATTACCCGCGCAATAAGCTGACCATACTGGTGGTGTCTGATGGTTCTGATGACGGCACCGACGACATCGTTCGTGAATATCAGGGGCAGGGCGTGCAGCTGATCCGCCAGGACGGCCGGCTGGGCAAGACCATGGGCCTGAACCTGGCCATGGAAAACGTTGACACCGACCTGGTGGTATTCAGTGACGCCAATGCCATGTACGCCGCCGATGCCATCACCAAACTGGCACGCAACTTTGCCGACCTGGACGTGGGTTACGCCGTAGGAGCGGCGCTCTACACCGACGGCGACGCAGG
>CAYUNQ010000306.1:0-2421 GCA_964446185.1 uncultured Marinobacter sp.
CAAGACCAACTACAAGGGCAGTCCGGAGAAGCCCGAACTCCGTAGTACCGTAGATCAGAAGCGGAGCACAGCATGAAATACAACGACCTGAGAGACTTCATTGCCCAGCTGGAAAAGCAGGGCGAGCTCAAGCGCATCAGCGCCGAAGTCGACCCCCACCTGGAAATGACCGAGATCTGCGACCGCACGCTGCGGGCCGGTGGGCCGGCGTTGTTGTTTGAAAACCCCAAAGGCTACGACATGCCGGTGCTGGCCAACCTGTTCGGCACCCCGAAGCGCGTGGCCATGGGCATGGGCCAGCAGGATGTTTCGGCGTTGCGGGAGATTGGCAAGTTGCTGGCATTCCTGAAAGAGCCGGATCCCCCCAAGGGCTTCAAGGATGCGATCGAAAAGCTGCCGCTGTTCAAGCAGGTGATGCGCATGAGTCCGAAAGTGCTCCGCTCCGCGCCCTGCCAGGATGTGGTGATCGAGAAAGACAAGGTAGACCTGTACCAGATTCCGGTGCAGCACTGCTGGCCCGGCGATGCCGGCCCGCTGGTGACCTGGCCGCTGGTGATTACCCGTGGCCCCAATAAGGAGCGCCAGAATCTGGGTATTTACCGGCAGCAGCTGATCGGTCGCAACCGGCTGATCATGCGCTGGCTCAGCCATCGCGGTGGCGCGCTGGATTACCAGGAGTTCCGTAAGGCCAACCCGGATAAGCCCTACCCGGTAGCCGTCGCCCTGGGTGCCGATCCGGCCACCATTCTGGGCGCGGTTACCCCGGTGCCGGATACCCTGTCTGAATACGCCTTTGCCGGTTTGCTGCGGGGCAGCCGTACCGAACTGGTGAAAGCCGGCCTGAGCGACCTGCAGGTTCCAGCCAGTGCCGAGATTGTGCTCGAGGGCTTTATCTACCCGGATGATATGGCGCCTGAAGGCCCGTTTGGCGACCATACCGGCTATTACAATGAGGTGGACCAGTTCCCGGTGTTTACCGTGGAGCGTATTACCCACCGCAAGGACCCGATCTACCACAGCACCTATACCGGCCGTCCGCCCGATGAGCCGGCGGTGCTGGGTGTGGCGCTGAACGAAGTGTTTATTCCCATCCTGCAGAAGCAGTTCCCGGAGATTGTGGATTTCTACCTGCCCCCGGAAGGCTGTTCCTACCGGCTGGCGGTAGTCACCATGAAGAAGCAGTACCCGGGCCATGCCAAGCGGGTGATGATGGGCGTGTGGTCGTTCCTGCGCCAGTTCATGTACACCAAGTTTGTCATTGTGACCGACGACGATGTGAACGCCCGCAGCTGGGAAGATGTTATCTGGGCGATCACCACCCGTATGGACCCGGCACGGGACACCACGCTGGTGGAGAATACGCCCATTGATTACCTGGATTTCGCATCGCCGGTGTCGGGCCTTGGCTCGAAAATGGGGATGGATGCCACCAACAAGTGGCCCGGCGAGACCGACCGTGAGTGGGGCACCGCCATTACCATGACGGATGAGGTCAAGCAGCGGGTGGATGAGATCTGGGACAGTCTCGGTATTGAAAATCGTGACACCCGCCCCGACTGACAAGGCACAGGCTTTATACCACGTTGAGTTGCAGCCGGCCGGGTTGGCCTACGGCGTAGCGGGCGCTGAGGATTTGCTGTCTGCTGCCGCGGCTGCGGGTATCCAGGCGCCGGCAGCCTGCCGCAACGGTGTCTGCGAGATCTGTGAGGCAACCCTGATAACGGGGCAGGCCCTGAATACCCGGAACCAACAAACCTTATCGGTGGGTGATCGGCTGATGATGTGCCGAACGCTTGCCCTGACCGACCTGAAACTGGAGATACCTGCCATTATGGCAACTGCGAACCATCCGCCCCGTCAGTATGCAGCCAAAGTCGTTGATGTGCGCTCGATCAGTCACGATGTGTTCCGGGTTGAGCTGAAGCTGCCGAGGCGCCGCGACGTGGCCTTCCATGCCGGTCAGTATCTTTCGGTCATCCTGCCGGGGGAAGATCCCTGTTATTTCTCCATCGCCAGCAGCCCCGCCGCCGAGCATATCGAGTTGCACATCCAGGCGTCTCCGGATTGGGTCTCCGCGCAGAGGGTGATTGATGCCCTGCGTTCGGGGCAAGATGTGACGGTGGAACTGCCCAATGGCAAGGCCTGCCTGGCGGCGGCGCCGGACAAGCCGTTGCTGCTGGTGGCAGCCGGGACCGGCTTTGCCCAGATGAAAAGCCTGGTGGAATTCCTTCAGGAAACCCGGTACAGCCACCCCGTGACCCTGTTCTGGGGCGTGCGCAAGCACGAGGACATGTACCTGAGGTCGCTGGCGCAGCAGTGGCATGAAGACTGGAGCAATTTCAGCTTTGTGCCGGTCGTCGGGGATGACGAGGATAATGACTGGGGTGGTCACCATGACCAGTTGGTGCGGGCTGTGCTGGC
>CAYUNQ010000307.1:0-2421 GCA_964446185.1 uncultured Marinobacter sp.
AGTTTTGTCGACCAGGTTTTGCAGGTCTTCCTTCTTGCCGACGTGGCAAGCGATGGCCATGGCATCAAAGCCCTGGGCCCGCATTTCACTGGCTACCTGTTCACAGGCTTCCGCCTTACGGCTGGAGATCACAACCCGGGCACCACAACGGGCCATTTCTTCGGCAATGGCCCGGCCAATGCCCTTGGTGGAGCCTGTGATAACAGCCACTTTCCCGGTCATATCAAATAATGGATTAGTCATTTCCGAATCCTTATTACTCTGGGTAACAGCTGTTTCAGCGATACTGACGCAATTCAAGTTTGGCGACGGAATCCAGGTGAACCTCATCCGGGCCATCTGCCAGGCGCAGGGTACGGACTTTCGCCCAGGCCGACGCCAGGAAGGTGTCCTGGCTGACGCCAGCACCACCGTGCACCTGTATTGCGCGGTCGATGACCTTCAGAGCCATGCTCGGGGCGATCACCTTGATCATGGCAATTTCCTGACGGGCCACTTTGTTGCCTACGGTATCCATCATATGGGCAGCCTTAAGGGTCATCAGGCGAGCTTGCTCGATGTCGATGCGACTACGGGCAATGTCTTTCCGGATGGAATCAAATTCGGACAGCGGGCGACCAAAGGCCTCACGGGCATTCGCGCGCTTGCACATAAGCTCAAGGGCCCGCTCGGCGACACCGATGGTGCGCATGCAATGGTGGATACGGCCCGGCCCGAGGCGCCCCTGGGCGATTTCAAAGCCGCGACCTTCACCCAGCAGGATATTACTGACCGGTACACGCACGTTGTCGTAGTGAATCTCGGCGTGGCCGTGCGGCGCATGGTCATAACCGAATACCGTCAGCGGGCGAATCATTTTCACCCCGGGTGCATCCAGCGGCACCAGAATCATCGACTGCTGCTGGTGCTTGGGAGCGGAGGGGTCGGTTTTACCCATAACGATGGCAATCTTGCTGGTGGTGGTCATGGCACCTGAAGACCACCACTTACGACCGTTAATAACGTACTCGTCACCTTCCCGACGGATCTCGCAAGCAATGTTGGTTGCGTCAGAGGAAGCCACATCCGGCTCGGTCATGGAAAAGCAGGATCGGATTTTTCCATCCAGAAGCGGCTTCAGCCACTGCTCCTGCTGTTCCTCGTTTCCGTAACGGGCAATGGTCTCCATGTTGCCGGTGTCCGGCGCGGAGCAGTTGAATACCTCGGGAGCCATCTCGGAACGGCCCATAATCTCGCACAAATGTGCGTACTCGAAGTTTGTCAGGCCGGCCCCCAGATCACTTTCTGGCAGGAACAGGTTCCACAGCCCGGCAGCCTTCGCTTTTTCTTTCAGCTCTTCAATGATCGGAACCGGTGCCCAACGGTTCTCCGCGGTTGCCACCTGATGGTGATGCTTTTCTTCATTCGGGTAGATATAGGCATTCATGAACTCGGTTAATTCGGCCTGCAGTTTCTTGGCCTTGTCAGACAGCTCGAACATATCCGTTTCCTCTCTGTTCAGTTATTTGCGACTGCTACTAACGCCGGCAATCGCGTTAGCAGGCATTCAGACGGGAACGCCTTCAGGTTTCTCACTACCAGAACGTATCCGGAAAGTGCCCTCACCGATTGCAAGCAGATTGCCCTGCTCGTCGTGAACTTCACCGGTACTGTTAAAAATCCTGCTTCCACCCGCGCGCTTACGACCGGTCACCCGGATTACGCCCCCGGTGCACTGCCCGGTAAACGTGGTGGTCAGCGAAAGCGTAATGGCTTTGCGCATGCGCCCGGGGTAGGGGCAGTAGGTGCCGGCTTCGGCCATGACAATATCCAGCAGGGAGGTCAGTACTCCACCATGGATAACACCACCCAGATTCAGGTGATCCGCCTGGATTTCCAGCTCGATCACTGCCTCGTTTTCTTCCCACGATACCTGCCGGTAGCCCAGCATGTTGTGAAAACCCGGCAAGTCTTTGCCACCGGTAATGTGCAGACTACTGTTGCTCATCAGACTTTCATTCCTGGCAGGTTGAGGGACGCTGTGTTGCCGCCATCAACGGCCAGGGCCTGGCCGGTAATGTAACTTGCATCGTCACTGGCGAGAAAAAGGATGGCGGCAGCAATTTCCGCAGGATCGCCATAACGGCGCAACTCACAACGGGAACCGAGCTTGTGAGCTTTTTCGTGTGCCCGGGCATAGTCAAAGACTTTCTGGGTCATACCGGTTTCAACCAGCCCGGGACAAACTGCGTTTACCCGCACGTTGTCCAGCCCCAGATCACAGGCTGCGGTCATGGTCAGGTTGATCACGCCGGCCTTTGATGCGCTGTAGGCATTGCCTCCAGCCCCCGAACGAATACCGGCAACAGATGCAGTATTGACAATGCTGCCCTTCTTGCGGGCCTGCATGTGAGGTGCAACGTGCTTTATCGTCAGCATGGT
>CAYUNQ010000308.1:0-2401 GCA_964446185.1 uncultured Marinobacter sp.
AGGTGCCGGGGAAAACCCAGTATCGTGTTGACCAGGGTAAAGAACTGGCCGGCCACTTTCGGATTTCGGGTAAGGCCCTTGTCCAGAATCTGCTGGCGCCAGTGGGTGGCTTTGTCACGCCAGTCGATGCCATCGAGCAGTTTTTCCAGCAGGGCGGCATCAAAGCCCAAGGCCTTGCCCACATCGCGGATTGCGCTGCGGTAGCGGTATCGGATGACTGTGGCGGCCAGCGCTGCCCGTTCCCGGCCGTAGCGCTGGTAGATGTACTGGATGACCTCTTCCCGCCGCTGGTGCTCGAAATCCACATCGATATCCGGCGGCTCGTCCCGGTCTTTCGAGATGAAGCGTTCAAACAGCAGCTCGACCTTGGCCGGGTTCACCTCGGTAATGCCCAGGCAGTAACAGACGGCCGAGTTGGCGGCTGATCCTCGCCCCTGACACAGAATGCCCCGTTTGCGGGCAAAGGCCACGATGTCGTGGATGGTGAGGAAGTAGTGCTCGTAGTTGAGCTCCGAGATCATCCCTAGTTCTTTGCGGATTAACGCCTGCACCTTCATCGGCGTACCTTCGGGGTAGCGGCGGCGTTCGCCTTCCCGGGTCAGGCGTTTGAGATAGGCCGCCGGGGATTCGCCTTCCGGTACAAGATCAGGTGGGTACTCATAGCGCAGGCTGCCGGGCTCGAAGCTGCAGCTGTTGGCAATGTTTAGGGTTTCCTGAAGCCAGGCCTGGGGGAACAGGCGTTGCAGTACCGGGAGCGGTCGCAGGTAGCGTTCGCCGTTCTGGAACAGGCAATGGCCGGCGTTTTCAACCGTGGTGTGGTGGCGCAGGGCGGTGAGTACATCTTGCAGGGGCTGGCGTTCCCTGGCGTGCATGTGCACTTCGCCGGTTGCTGCAACGGCTAGCTGCAAGTGTTCAGCCAGCGCGCGTACCCGGGCCAGCTGTTGCTCCTCACCTGCCTCCAGGGTGCGGGTAGCGCCAATGCGCAGGCGTTGTTCAAACAACCGCTGCAACCATTCACCACAAGCCACAGCCTGTTGGTAGCTGGCACCCGCCGTGGAAGGTGGTTGCCACAGGCACAGGCAGTGATCCAGCTCGTGGGTTTCAATATCCCGGGCAAACAGCTGGTACTGGCCTTTTTCTGCCCGGCGCCGGCCGGTGGTGATCAACTGGCACAGCTGGCCGTAGCCCTTGCGGGACTGGGCCAGAAGGATGAAACGGGGCGTGGCCGCGCCGGCCGGGGCATCTTCCAGCTCAAACCAGCTGCCGGTAATCAGCTTTACCGGGCTGTCTTTCAAAGCGGCCCAGGCCCTGGGAATACCCGCCACCGAGCAGGCGTCGGTGATGGCGATGGCGTGATAGCCAAGCTCCAGGGCCCGTTCCGCCAACTCATGGGGGTGTGAGGCCCCGGTGAGGAAGGTGAAATTGCTGAAACAGAAGAGTTCTGCGTAGCTGCCTGCCATTAACCAAACCATCCATGTATGAACCAGCCATCGTTAACATCCCGGAACACCCAGGCCAGCTCGCCGCCCGGTAACCGGGCGATGTAGTAATCCCGGTGTACCCGTTGGCCATCCCACCAGCCACCGCTGATGCGTTCCGGGCCGGAATGCCAGGCTACCGGCGTTTGTTCCAGTGGCCGGGGGCCTTTCAGCAACCACAAGGGGCGGTGGGGAAGTAGCGCCGAAGCGCTGTCCTGGCGCTTTCCGGGTTTGCGTACTTCGCTGGCAGACCAGGCATGTTCCGGCCGGTGATCGTCCCTTGGTGCCAGTTGCTTGAGGGCCTGTTCCCCCAGCCGGGCCTGCAGCCGGCTGATCAAAGTGTGCCAGGCTTCGTTAAGATCCTGGGTTTCGCCCAGCAGGTCCTGGCCCCCCGGCGCCTCCCGGCCGGTAAAGCGTTTAACCGCCAGAACAAGGCCGGTGACCGGAGCCCGCAGCGGTTGCTGGTCCAGCTTCAGCTGTATCAGTTTCAGAAAAACCCCGGCCCGATGCTCCGGCCCGGTGGTGCGGATACGCAGGCGGGTGGGCTCTTCATGCCGGTGCTGCAACACCAGCAGCAGGGTGTCGGTATCCTGCTGGCGCCAGCACAGGTCTTCTTCCAGCTCTGCCAGTATCCGCTGCAGCGAGAATAGCAGCCCCTGAGCGAGCTCCACCTCCTGGATAAAATCCGCCCGCTGCCGGAACGTGTGGGGTGGCCGCCAGGGTGCCTTGGGATCAGCCCGGGTGCCCTGGATTTTCTGGATAATGGCCAGCAGCTCCGGTGATAACCGCCGGGCCAGTTCCGGAGCGGGCAGGGCAAATACCTCACCCAGGGTGTTCAGGCCAAGGCGCTGCAGGCGGGTGCAGGATTTCTTGTCAAAGCCTGCAGCCTGTAACGGCAGATTGCCAAGCGCCGTCAGGATATG
>CAYUNQ010000309.1:0-898 GCA_964446185.1 uncultured Marinobacter sp.
TTGGAATTTGTTTGTTTATCGGGAGCTTGCACAGGCCTAACCTATCACTTAGTTAAAACAAATAGTTTCGACAAATCGAAACAGGTGACAGTGTTACGGCCTGAAAAGACAGGCAGATCAGTTATGTCGTAAGAAGTTTCAGTTATTTTACAGAGTTTTTCATTTCAGCTTTTCAGCTTCTGGAGATCAATGGGCGGCACTCCGAGGTCTTGCCATTTTTCGGGATGACAGGTGAACAGCAGGATCTGGTGCCTGCGTGCAGCATCGAACAAGATACGTTTCATGTCTTCCAGCCGGTTCTGATCACTGTGCACCAGGGTGTCGTCCAGGAGAATCAGGGTGGGCCTTTGGGCTTCCCTCAACAGGTCGGCATAGGCCAGGCGGCTGATCAGCCCCATCTGTTCCCGGGCACCAAAACTCAGCTCGGCAATCTGGCCCAGCTCCGTACCCCGGTTGAACGTGCCTGGCTTCAGATGTTCGTCTACTTCCAGAGTGGCGTTCGGGAACAGCAGCGACAGGTAATGGTTAAGGTGTTTTTGCAGCGGGGCCTGCAGGCGCCGGGTCAGCGCCTGGCGTTTGTCCGTCAGCAATGTGAGCAGCAAATCCAGTGCCCGGGCGCGGCGATCCAGCTCCTGGTAGCGGCGCTGGCACTGTTCCAGCTCCGCCTGCTTCTCGCTCAATTGCTCTTCCAGGCCTTCGGCACCCCAGGCTTCAAGCCGAACACGAATGTCCCGAAGTTCCCGTTGCCGGTCTTCCTGGGTTTGCTGCAAAGTCTGGATCGTGCGCTGAAAACGGTCGATATCCTGCCGCAGGATATCCGGCCGGGCCTCGCGGATTTGCTGCTCCCGCTTCGCCATGCTCTCGCGCAGGCTGACCTGTTGCTGTTCGATCCGGGCAA
>CAYUNQ010000309.1:908-2400 GCA_964446185.1 uncultured Marinobacter sp.
CTGGCCTCGTCTTCCAGCCGCTGCCATTCGGCCCTCGCGTTATCCCGGGCCTGCTTGCCGGTGAGCAGTTGAGCCTGATGGCTGCGGTCGCTGGCCTCGGCGTCATTCAAGCGTTTCTCGGCACTGGCCAGGGCGCTTTCGGCCGAGGTCAGATCCAATACCTGAACCTCCTGATCCGGCGCGGGAGTGGCTTCCAGTTTTTCACTGGCAGCCTTCATGTCTGCCTGCAGTTCCGCCAGCTCGGTTTCCAGCGGCTCCAGCCCGGCCGGGGCAACCGAACGCAGCAGCTCGGCCGCATGTTTGCGTTTCTGCTCCGCCGTCTCCCAGGCTGAGGCACGGCTCTCTGCCTGCTCAACGGACGCCACGGTCAGGACCTGCAATTGCTCGTCCAGCGACTGCTGTAGCGATTCAAGCTTGCGCCGGGTACTGGCCAGCTCCTCACCGCCCGGGGCGATGCCCAGAGTGCCTACGCCCGGAATAACCAGCTGCGAGGATTCCAGCAATTGCTGTTCGCCCTGCCCCTCCAGTTGCCGGTCGTCGAGGGTAATACTAGCGCCGGGCTGCAGCTGCCAGTTCAGGCGGGTGGCAACGGTGCCGGAACGGATGGTTTCGTCATTCAGTTCCCTGGCGGTTGTCTTCAGGCGGGCCACCGCGGCGGTATCAATGCGGTTTGCCTTTGCCTGCTCCCGGGCCTCGTCAACCTGTTGTTGGTATTCCCGGGCCTTAGCCAGGTTCTGGCTGAGGGCATGCTGCCGCTGTTCAGACTGGCGCAGATCCTGCTCCAGCCGCTGCCGGATTTCCTGCTGGCGAGCAAGTTGCAGTTGTGACCGGGCATGTTCATAGGCAACCCGGGCATCGTTCAGGGCGCCGGCCAGGGCAGCAGTTTGCTGTTCGATTTGTTGCAGTTTACGTTCGGCGCTCTCCAGTTCTGCCTTGCGGGCGCTGCGCTGCTCGTCCAGCCGGCTCAGGTGGCCGAGGTTCTGCTCCAGCAGCTCGCGGTTCTGAACCAGCTGCGCCAAGGTATTCTTTTCCTGTTCCTGCTGCTGTTCCAGCTGCTCCACCTGCTGCAGCTGTTCACGGGCCTGGTCCAGTTGCCGTCGGGCATCGTCCCAGGGCTTTTCCTGTTCGGTGCGATCAAACTCCTGCGACAACTGCCCGAGGCGATCCACCTGCCCCTGATACTGTTCAACCCGCAGCTGCAAGTCGTCGACCTGTTGCTGCAGATCTTCCCGCTCTTTATCCAGTTTTTTGTAGTCACCCTTGGGCTGGCCGGTTGCTGTCAACAACACTTCGCGCTTGGTTTTTACTGCGTCGATCACTGCATCACCGCCGGTGCTGGCCACCTCGCCCACCAGGGCATTGAGGGCGGATTTCAGGTGATCGCCGGCGTGTTCAACGGCTTGTTCGATATCCTGACCGGTGCCCTGCTCTACCCAAAGCAGGCCCGGAATACCCCAATGCTCCGCCTTGCTGGCACCCCGCTTGGGGTACT
>CAYUNQ010000310.1:0-2388 GCA_964446185.1 uncultured Marinobacter sp.
TTTCTACCTTCTCTTCCGCGGCTACCCTGTACGATGTGGGCTTCAACTATTTCTTCCACGGTGGCGGTGAAGAGCGTGCATCAGACCTGGTGTATTTCCAGGGCCACGCCGCGCCGGGTATCTACGCCCGTTCGTTTCTTGAGGGGCGCTTTACCGAGCAGCAGCTGGACAAATACCGCGAAGAGGTAGATGGCGATGGCCTGTCTTCCTATCCGCACCCCTGGCTGATGCCGGACTTCTGGCAGTTCCCGACCGTGTCGATGGGGCTGGGGCCTATTCAGTCCATCTATCAGGCCCACGTAATGAAGTACCTGCACAGCCGCGAGCTGATCGACATGAACGGCCGCAAAGTGTGGGCGTTTGTGGGTGACGGCGAGTGCGACGAGCCGGAAACCCTGGGTTCCATCTCCAAGGCGGGCCGCGAGAAGCTGGATAACCTGATCTGGGTGGTTAACTGCAACCTGCAGCGTCTGGACGGCCCGGTACGTGGTAACGGCAAGATTGTTCAGGAACTGGAAGGTGTGTTCCGTGGCGCCGGATGGAATGTGATCAAGGTTGTATGGGGTCGTCACTGGGACCCGCTCTTCGCTAAAGACGAAAACGGCGTGATGCAGCGGGCCATGGATGAGATCTGCGATGGCGAACTGCAGAACCTGACCTTCAAGGGCCCTGCCTTTACCCGCAAGGAATTCTTCGGCAAGCACCCGGAACTGGCCAAGCTGGCGGAAAACCTGTCAGACGAAGACATCCAGAAGCTCAACCGTGGCGGCCACGACCCGTACAAGGTGTACGCCGCCTATCACAAGGCCACCCACCAGGCCAACGGCAAACCCACTGTGATTCTGGCCCACACTATCAAGGGCTACGGTTTTGGTGCGGCGGGTGAAGCCCAGAATACCGCTCACTCCCTGAAGAAGCTGGATATCGATACCCTGAAAGCCTTCCGGGACCGCTTCGGTGTGCCGCTGAAAGACGAAGAGCTGGAAGACGTGCCTTACTACCGCCCGGCGCCAGACAGCCCGGAACTGGTGTACATGAAGAAGCGCCGACAGGAGCTGGGTGGTTTCTATCCCAAGCGCAACAAGGATTGCCAGCCGCTGCAGATTCCGGAACTGGATATCTTCAAGCAGGTGCTGGAAGGCTCCGGTGGCCGTGAAATCTCCACCACCATGGCGTTCGTGCGCATCCTGACCGCGCTGGTGAAAGACAAGCGGGTTGGCAAACGCGTGGTGCCCATTGTGCCCGATGAAGCCCGCACCTTCGGTATGGAAGGCATGTTCCGGCAGCTGGGTATCTACACCGCCGAGGGGCAGAAGTACGTGCCCCAGGACCGCGACCAGATCATGTATTACCGGGAAGACAAGAAAGGCCAGATCATGCAGGAGGGCATTAACGAAGCTGGTGCCATGTCTACCTGGATGGCAGCTGCTACTTCCTACAGCACCAACAACTTCCCGCTGATTCCGTTCTACGTGTTTTACTCTATGTTCGGCTTCCAGCGTGTGGGTGACCTGGCCTGGGCCTCGGGCGACATGCAGGCCCGTGGCTTCCTGATCGGCGGCACCGCCGGCCGTACCACACTGAACGGCGAAGGCCTGCAGCACCAGGACGGCCACAGCCACGTACTGGCTAACACCATTCCGAACTGCAAGGCCTACGACCCGGCCTACGGTTACGAAATGGCTGTGGTGATTCGCCACGGCATGAAGGAAATGTTCGAAGACAACCAGAACGTCTTCTACTACCTGACCGTCGAGAACGAAAACTACGAACAGCCCGCCATGCCGAAAGACTGTGAAGACGGCATCATCAAGGGCATGTACAAGTTTGAGTCTGTCGAAACCAAGGGCAAGAAAGGCCCGCGGGTTCAGCTGATGGGCGCCGGTTCGATCATGAACGAAGTGCGTGCCGCCGCTCAGATGCTGAAAGACGACTGGGGCGTGGCCTCGGATGTGTGGAGTGTTACCAGCTACAACGAACTGGCCCGCGATGGTCAGCACGTGGAGCGCTGGAACCACCTGCACCCGGACGACAAACCCCGCAAGGCTTACGTAACCCAGTGCCTGGAGAAGGCGCAGGGCCCAGTGGTGTCGTCTACTGACTATATCAAGCTGCACTCCGAGCAGTTGCGGGCATTCATCCCGAAAACCTACATGACTCTGGGCACCGACGGCTTTGGCCGCAGTGATACCCGCGAGAAGCTGCGCAGCTTCTTCGAGGTAGACCGTTTCTACGTAACCGTGACCGCACTGGCGGCCCTGGCGAAAGATGGCGAGATCAAGCAGGAACAGGTTCTCGAAGCCATGCGCAAGTATGGAATCGATCGCAACAAAACGAACCCGGTGCTGAGCTAAGGAGTCCGCCATGAGTGAACAGGAAATCAAGGTT
>CAYUNQ010000311.1:0-2367 GCA_964446185.1 uncultured Marinobacter sp.
CCGCATCCAGGTTCGTCGCTAAGACCAACCGGACGGGCAGTGAATAAGTAAGGCGCCTTCGGGCGCCTTACTTGTTTCAACCGCAGTCATTCCACCCGAACCGCATCCACCAGCAGGTTTCTGGGCGTCAGTTCCCGTGCACAGAAATGGCCCAGGCGCACCTGGTAACCCTGCTCCTCCAGAAACACCGCGTAATCCAGCACCATCCAGAGCTCCAGTGGCCGGCGGAACAGATGCCTTAGCAACTCATGGCGCTGAACCTGCAACGCCCGCTGTTCACCCCGCTCCAGCCAGTGCTGCCAGTCCAGGTCATCCGGCAACACCAGCTGTTTCTTGCCCGCAGCCCAGCGGCAGAAGCCTTCGAAATCACCGTTATTCAGCGACGGCGGATGGGAGGGCACCGGCAGATAGCTGTCCACTGCCCGAAGATGACGCTGCAGGGCATCAAAGCCCAGCCGCCACACGGTCACCCGGGCCGTCTGCTCCCGCACCCGGGCCGGTGCGGTGACCGTCTCCTGTACGGCCAGGCGCAAACTATCGCGGGCGGGCCGCAAAGCCGGGACATGGCCTCGGGTAGCAGTTGCCAGCGGTTCGTACTGTTCCCTGTCCGTAAGGTGATAGCAACAGGGAGAGAAGCTCAATCTCGGAGCCTTGGCGGCCGTCCCACGTTTCAGCAGCTGCCGGTGCAAATCACCACAGGCGTGCAATGCCACACCATGCACTGCCGCAGGCCAGTTCAGGGCGTCGGCCATGACATCCTGCTGGTGCAGCTGCACCGGATCACCGTAATGGCGGGCCAGCCGGTTGCCGTCCTTAACCAGTTCATCATTCCACTCGAAGCCCTGCACCCGCGCTGCCCCCCGGGCTGCCAGCGTTCGTGCCAGGTGGCCTTTGCCGCAGCACCAGTCCAGCACCGGCTGTTCCAGCGGCAGCACCGCAGCGGCAAAGGCGCCGGCCTGCAACCGCTTGCGACCGGGCATATCCACGGCCTGCAGCTCCGGCAATGCCGACCGGGGGCCGCTGTCGGGAGGCGACAGTTCCGGCAGCTCTACCAGAGCGCCATAGTCGGCAAGGCCCGGCACAAACCGGGCGGCTTCAACGGCAAACGCCGCCAGGTTCTCTTCAAAGGCTTCGCAGGCGTCCACCGTCAGCGTGTCCAGCCAGTGTGCAAGCTCCGGATAACGTTCGCACCAGGCCGGTTCAGGCTCCATAAACGGTGCCGGTTGCCACAATTCCTGGTGCCGGACCAGCCAGTCATTCACCTGCTGCCAGTGGCTGTAAAAAGATCTCGCTGGCTGGTGTAAACTCGCCGCCGGAGGTAACGTCATGAAACTGGCCTTTGTACTGGTTGAACCAAAAGTTCCGGAAAACGTAGGCGCGGCTGCCCGGGCCCTGTGCACCATGGGGTTTGCCGAGCTGTGGCTGGTCAATTCCGACCTGCACACCCGGCCTGAAGCCCACTGGCTGGCCCACGGCAGTGATCACATTCTGGATAACGCGCGCATTTTCCCTGATCTGGCAGCGGTTAGAAACTCCGCGGATTTGCTGATGGGCACCTCGGCCAAGCCCCGCCATAACCGGCAGGACTGGCACCCGCCGGCGCAGCTGAAATCGGTACTGGCGAACAAGGGCTCGGCAGTGGCTACCGCGGCCCTGGTGTTCGGGCGGGAAGACCGTGGCCTGTCGAACGACGAACTGGCCCTGTGTGACCTGCTGACCGGCTTCCCAATGGCGGTCAGTTATCCGTCACTGAACCTGGCCCAGTCGGTGATGCTCTACGCCTGGGAACTGTCGGGGCTCAACGGTGCCGGCACCGACAGCCCTGCCGAAGAAACAGAAGCCGCCGGTCTCGGTGCCCTGCGTACCCGGCTGGAAACCCTGTTGCCGAAACTGGATGCACCAGCCGATGAAAAGCTGTCGCAATGGGTGTTCGAGCGCCTGCCGTTGCTGTCGGAGCGGGATATCGGCTTTGTGCACACCCTGTGCGGCAACATCGAGCGCAAGCTCTGAGCTATTCTGAAAACCGCCCGGGCCGGAAGGCGTCCAGTTGCACCGCCGGCTCCTCGCCATCAATTACCTGGGCAATCACCGCCGCGCTGCCTGCCGACAGGGTCCAGCCGAAGGTGCCGTGCCCGGTATTCAGGAACAGGTTGTCCCTGGGGCCCCGCCCGATAATGGCGGGGCCGTCCGGCGTCATCGGCCGGAACCCGGTCCAGGTTTCGGCGTCATCCAGGTTGGCGCACCCCGGAAAGCGCGACTGCACGGATTTTTTAATGGTGGCAATGCGGGCCCCGGGGATATCCCGGTTGAAGTCCGCCAGCTCCACAAACCCGGTGGCCCGCAAGCGGTTACCCAGCCGGGTGGAAA
>CAYUNQ010000312.1:0-2358 GCA_964446185.1 uncultured Marinobacter sp.
GAACTGGATGGCGTAACCTTCCCGGCGGCTGAAGTGAAGATCGAATTTATGGACCCGGCCGATGGCGAAGGGTCCATGTTCCCCACCGGTAACCTGGTGGATGACCTGGACGTGCCGGGTATCGGAACCCTGAAAGCGACCATGATCAACGCCGGAATACCGACCATCTTCCTGAATGCGGAAGACATCGGTTACAAAGGCACGGAGCTGCAGAACGACATCAACAGCGACCCGAAAGCGCTGGCCATGTTCGAGACCATCCGTGCCCATGGCGCAGTGAAAATGGGCTTGATCAAGGATGTTGCCGAGGCGGCTAACCGTCAACACACGCCGAAGGTGGCGTTTGTGGCCAGGCCGGCGGATTATGTGTCTTCCAGCGGCAAGCAGATCAATGCGGCGGATATCGACGTGCTGGTTCGCGCCTTGTCTATGGGCAAGCTTCACCACGCCATGATGGGTACCGCAGCCGTCGCTATCGCAACGGCTTCCGCGATTCCCGGAACGCTGGTGAACCTGGCGGCCGGCGGCGGTGACCGTACCGAAGTGACGTTCGGCCACCCGTCCGGAACTCTGGGCGTGGGTGCTGAAGCCAAAGAAGTGAACGGCGAATGGACTGCCACCAAGGCCATCATGAGCCGCAGTGCGCGGGTTATCATGGAAGGCTGGGTGAGGGTGCCCGGCGATACCTTCTGAGCAACGCAGTGCCGCCCCGGAGCCCCGCGGGGCGGCATTGGATTTGCCTACACAGAACGTGTCAGGCGGCCTGGCGGAATTTCCTTCTCAGGCCGAGGCCCGTGAGGCCCAGACCCAGCAAAGCCAGAGTGCCGGGTTCCGGGACGTCCGCAACGTCGGAGGTGAACACGCCCCTGAGGGTTGCCACGTTGGTTGCGTCTTCCACGGTCCAGAAGTCATCGGCCAGTTCGCCATTGTAGAAGAAGCCAAGAATGTCGCTGTAGTAATCGACCCCTCCGATCGAAATGCTTTCGGAGGCTCCCACATTCAGGCTAAAGGTGACCTGGTCTGCGCAGCCGTTTGAGTTTACTCCCGAACCCTGACCCCCGCCGTCAGCACAAGGGTTCGCCGCGTTGGGTGTTTCATTGTGCAGAAAATCGAAGTACGAGGTTATCGAATACTGGGTGCTGTCTATCTCCAGGTCCGTCACAACCTCAAGTGTTGCTGAAAGCAGCGATGCGGAATCTGCAGAAATCGGGTTGTTGAAATGGGTAAACGTACCCAGGTCAAAAGCCACCTCCTCAGCAATGCCCAAGACAGGGGGAGGGGTGACAGAGTCAAAGCGATAACCGCTCGGACCACTAGAACCTGACCCCCAACGAATTTCTTCGCCCGATCCAACGATATTAATAGGAGGTGACCCTGGGTTGGTTGCTGTCCAGGTGCCGACCACGTTGTTGATGTCAATCGTAGCTGCTGATGCGGCCCCTGTTGTTAATGCTGCGGCAGCCATGCCTGCCATTAAAATTTTCCTGTTCATAATGTTCCCTCACTGGCAAAAGCCTTGTTTCTACTCCTTGGTCCACGAATAACTGGACGCCCACACATCACCAGCACTGTCCGTACCAAGGGGGAACTTTCCGAATTTAATCAGGCTCCTGAGGCAGCGATAGCCTCGCATTCCCGCGAATACTGCTTGTAAGTTGTAAAGAAAGCGGACAGTTGCGGCCGGGACTGGCAAGCGAGCGCCTCAGGGGGGGCTATTTCTTTCGGATCAGGCTGGTCAGGTTGTCCAGGGATTTTTTGAAGCTGTCGTCTGTGTGCCCGTCAGGGAATAACCTGGTCAATTGGGCCTCGATTTTTTCCAGCGCACTGGCGATGCGGTCCAGGCTACGCTCAGAGTTTGATGGTGCAGCCTCAGGGCCGGTGGTCGAAGGTGGCGGGGTGGGGTAGGCGGGGGTTGTTTGTGGACGGTACCCGGAGCGGGGCTTCTTGCGCACCGGCTCTTCGCCCAGTATCTCGGTACGAATAGAGTTCAGGTCGTGCGGGTCAATAAACGGCCGGTCTTCGGAGTAGGCGCACATCAGCATGCCATCGCACAGTTTATTGATCAGCCTTGGAATGCCGCCGCTGATCCCGTGAATCTCCCGCACCGTTTCATCATCGAACAATTTGTTGCCACCGTGGCCGGATACCAGTAATCGGTAATCGATATATTCGGCGGTTTCTGCGGCGGTTAGTCCCTCCAGGTGGAAGAACAGTTTCACCCGCTGGGCCAGTTGCGGAATCGAGGTGACAGCCTGCCGCAGTTCCGGCTGGCCTAGCAGGATCACCCGCATGGACGGCCCGCCCATACTCTCCATGCCGGTAAGCATGCGGATATCTTCCAGGTTCTCCCGGGTCAGG
>CAYUNQ010000313.1:0-2354 GCA_964446185.1 uncultured Marinobacter sp.
CCATGTTGCTGGTGTTCACTGACACTCTCAGGCTGGAACCCGGCGGTATGTAGGCACTGCTCGGGAAGATTTCTACGGAAACCTTGCGAATCTCGCCGGGGTCGTGCTGCTGAACATCTTCCTGGCTGTAGGTGTGCCAGGGCTGGATCATTTCGCCGTTTACGAAACGGGAGCGGCTTTCATCGACGGTGCTCATGCTGGCTGTCAGCAAGCCATTGGTGATGGGGCTGGTGGAGCCGTCCGGGTGCACGGTGTCCAGCCGCACGGAAAGCTGCACATCGAAGGCGGTGGTAGAAACCCACAAGTCGGCCTGCATGGGGCCATTCAGGTATAGCCCGTCTTCCCCTGCCGGCAGTTCGAACTTTATGGCCTCTGCTTCTGCATAGCTGTTGTCCTCAGCGCAGGGAATCGGCATAAGGCCGACAAAGCCTGCCGTCCACTGGTTCAGGCTGAACGAACACAGCCCGTTAAGCGGATACTGGATGGTACTTTGTTCACCCACAGCTTCAGGAGCTTCCTGCACAAGGCTGCCCATGGCCGGAAAGGTTTCCTCAGACGGGGCCAGGTAGAATCGCTCGGCCCGCATATCCGGGTGTGGCCAATGGCTGGTGGTTTCATAACGCTCCAGGCCCAGCACGTATTGGGTCACATCCGGCTGGCTCGCCACAGCGGTATCCAGCCCCATCACGTATTCGTCGAACCACTGCAGCCGCAGGGTGTCGAGATCTGGCACGCCATCCTTCGGCAAACCGTTGTCCGGAACTCCCGCGGCCTGAATGTGATTCCAGGGGCCAATCAGCAGCTTGGTGTCCACCCGGCCGCTAAGCTGCTCAAACCACAGGGGCTCGCTGCGCTGGAACAGGTCGAACAGGCCACCAACAATAAATGTGGGTACATTCACCTTGTCAGCATTTTCCAGCGGCGAACGAATTGCCCAGAAGTCATCGTCATAAGCGGTTTTCGGCTCACCCAGCAGTGCCTTCAGAATAGTGGGCAACTGGAAGTCCAGGGCAGCTCCTAACAACCGCTCCGGCAGAGCCTTGAAGAATGCGAACGGATCCGTTGGAGCCATCTCGAGGGGCACTGCACCCAGGCCTGTCACCAACCCCATCCACATGGGAATGAAGGTGGCATTCACATTGCCACCGGTGAACACAATGTCCCGGTAACCGTCGCCGATGGGCACAATCGGAAACGCAGCCTTTACCGCCGGGTGATTCTGCTGGGCGGTAAGAATAGCGGTAATGCCCAGATAGGAAATCCCCTCCACACCAATCCGGGGCTGGGCCCAGGGCTGCTGCACAATCCAGTCCACCACTTCGCCGTAATCCTGCTGTTCACGCTCCCCGAAGGCTTCCCAATTACCGCCCGAGTTACCGGTACCACGAACATCCACCACTACGTGAGCATACCCCCGGCTAACCAGAAATTCATTTGCCCCGCCAACCGCAGTCGCAAAGCTACCCAGAGACGTGTTGTACGAGGTCTGGGTTAACACCACCGGAAACGGGCCTGTCGCGGCTTCATCAGCACTGTTGCCCGGCAAGGTCACCTTCGCAAACAGCTGGGTACCGTCAGACATGGTGATCACCTGGTTAGGCAAGGCCACCATATGGCTGAACTCCGGCGCCCTTTCGTATGGCTGCCATTGGCGCGACTCACTGGTGGCTACCTGAACCTGGCCGGCCTCCTGTTGCCGGGTTCCCAGCGTCATCATTTGCTGAACTGCGCGGGGCTGCTCAACCTCCCCGGGCTGTTCCTTCATGGGAGCTTCCGGAGTGGTCTCGGCAATGGGTGCAGGGCTTTCGGATGAATCGCCGCCACAACCGGCCAGGGACAGGCCAAGGGCACCCAGCATTGCTAACCGAAATCGTATTTTGTTGTTACGGGCCATGACGGGCTCCTTATTGTCATTCCAGGCCGGGGTCTGACCCCGATTTTTGATTAATATAGTATGACTATCTATATTTTTACCTTGACTCTAATGACAACAAGGACTGCCGCTACCGCCATTTGATGCAATCGACACTAAAGTATTATTCAGGCATGAAATATGTCATTCGATAATACATAACAAAGGCGGAATCATGACATCAGTCGCCAATTCAGAACCATCCGGGCAGGCACAGGCAGGTTTTCTTCGTGATGTAATCGATACCGAAGGGCTGGCACTGGTGTATCAGCCCAAGTTCTCCGTGGCGACCGGAGCGGCCTGCGGTGTAGAGGTGCTGGCCCGATGGCCCGGCCCTCGCAGCGCAAAACTCTGGCAACAGCCAGACCACTTTATTCGATGCGCAGAACAGCAGGGGCTTGCGCCGAAGCTGGACTGCCATGTGCTTTCGAAGGCCTTGGGG
>CAYUNQ010000314.1:0-2349 GCA_964446185.1 uncultured Marinobacter sp.
CCCGCGGACGTTCTGGGTTATTCCATGTACGACCGGGAGGCCGGCAGCCTGGTGTTTCACCCGGGCCCGATCTTTGCCCAGGTGGTGCTGGCAGACGAAATCAACCGGGCCTCGCCCCGCACCCAGAGTGCGCTGCTGGAAGCGATGGAAGAACGCCAAGTATCCATTGAGGGCGAAACCCGGCCACTGCCCTCTCCGTTCTTTGTCATTGCCACCCAGAACCCCATTGAACAGGGCGGCACCTTTCCGCTGCCCGAATCCCAGCTCGACCGCTTTCTAATGCGACTGCAACTGGGCTACCCGGACCCGAAAGCGGAAAGAGAGTTACTGGAAGGCGAAGATCGCCGGGCCATCACCGAACGGCTGCAAGCCCTGTTGCCCCAAACCGAACTGGAAGCAGCACAGGCAGCCGTCGAAAAAGTCGGCGCCAGCCCTGCCCTGCTGGATTATCTGCAACGTCTGCTGGAACAAAGCCGGCGTATGCCCGGTCTGATGTACGGCCTGTCGCCCAGGGCCGGGCTTGGCCTGCTGCGGGCTGCCAAGGCCTGGGCCCTGATGGCCGGGCGGGATCACGTGCTGCCAGACGACATTCAGGCGGTTTTCCCCTCGGTGGCCGAACACCGGCTTGAGCAGGGCGAATCCGGCAAGAGCAAGGAGCGGATCCGGCAGCTGCTCACCACTGTCTCGGTACTTGAATAATCCGGCTCCGGCCTCATACATCCAGAATACATATCACACACCAGCGAGATTCCCATGAGCGAAACACAGCACTCCCGACTGATCATTCTTGGTTCCGGCCCGGCAGGTTATACCGCAGCAGTCTATGCCGCCCGCGCCAACCTGAACCCGACCCTGATTACCGGTATTGAAGTGGGTGGACAGCTCACCACCACCACAGACGTGGACAACTGGCCGGGCGATAACGATGGCGTTCAGGGCCCGGAACTGATGCAGCGCATGCAGAAGCATGCCGAGCGCTTCGAAACAAAGATCGTGTACGACACCATTAACGAAGCCGACCTGAAGAACCGCCCGTTCCGTCTCAAGGGCGACAACGGCGAGTACACCTGCGATGCCCTGATCATCGCCACCGGCGCCTCGGCCATGTACCTGGGCCTGGAATCTGAAGAGAAGTTCAAGGGCCAGGGCGTATCAGCCTGCGCTACCTGTGACGGTTTCTTCTACCGCAAACAGAAAGTCGCCGTTATCGGGGGTGGCAACACCGCCGTTGAAGAAGCCCTGTACCTGTCCAACATTGCCGATGAAGTCACCCTGGTGCACCGCCGCGATAAGCTGCGCTCGGAGAAAATCCTGCAGGACAAGCTGTTCGAAAAGGCCGAGAACGGCAACGTGAAGATCGTCTGGAACCACACCCTCGATGAAGTACTGGGCGACGGCACCGGTGTAACCGGCATGCGCATCAAGAGCACCGAAGACGGCAGCACCCGGGACATCGATCTGGCCGGCGTATTCATCGCCATCGGCCACAAGCCGAACACCAGCCTGTTCGAAGGCCAGCTCGACATGGACAACGGCTACCTGCGCATCCAGTCCGGCCTCAACGGCATGGCCACCCAGACCAGCATTCCGGGCGTATTCGCCGCCGGCGATGTAGCCGACCACGTTTACCGCCAAGCGGTTACCTCTGCCGGTTTTGGCTGCATGGCGGCGCTGGATGCCGAGAAGTTCCTGGACCAGCAGGACTAAGACGGCCGACGCGGAATGACCTCGCTGCCCTGGCTGGAGCCGGAGGAACTCTGGTTTCCTCCGGCCGACGAAGCACTGGACGATCCGGACGGTCTTCTCGCTGTGGGTGGCGATTTGTCCCGTCGGCGGCTACTGCTGGCTTACCGCAGCGGCATCTTTCCTTGGTTCAGCGATGACCAGCCTATCCTCTGGTGGTCTCCAGACCCTCGTTGTGTCCTTTTTCCTGACCAAATCCACATATCCCGAAGCCTGCGACGAACCCTGAACCAGCACCGGTTCGAAGTGACCGCAGACCAGTGTTTCAGCAGAGTCATCCGGCTGTGTGCCGCCACCAGGGCCGAAGGCACCTGGATTACCGATGACATGATCCAGGCCTATACCGAGCTGCACCGGCACGGTACTGCCCACTCCATCGAAGTGTGGAACCGGCACGGCGAGCTGGCCGGTGGCATGTATGGCGTTGCCCTGGGTCGCTGTTTTTTCGGTGAATCGATGTTTTCCCTGGAAACCAATGCTTCCAAGGTTTTGATGGTGCACCTGGCCCGTCAGCTGGAACAATGGGGCTACCAGTTGATGGATTGCCAGGTTGAGAGCGACCATCTGATCAGCATGGGCGCGCAAACCATTCCCAGAGCCCGATTT
>CAYUNQ010000315.1:0-2344 GCA_964446185.1 uncultured Marinobacter sp.
CAACATCCCGGACGGCGACCGCTTCTATTTTGTGCACAGCTACTACGCCGAAGCCGAAGGCAACGCCGACATGGCCGGCCGTACCCGTTACGGTGTCGACCTGGCGGCAGCGGTGGCAAGGGACAACATCTTTGCAGTGCAGTTTCACCCGGAGAAAAGTGCCCGGGCAGGCCTGCAGTTGCTGGAAAACTTTACGAACTGGACTGGAAAAAGCTGAGGCGTTTTCCGCACTCAGGCCCATATTGTTGGCGGGCAAGCGAGATGTAGCCCGCTGATGCGGGGTGAGCTTTCCGGGACTGTCTGCAGCATGGATGCTGCAGTCAAGCGTACACGGACGTATCCACAGCGTGTCCCGGAAAGCTCACCCCGTAGCAGTGGGCGGGCGCCAAACTCCTTGCCCGACTTTCTGAATAGGAAGAACAAAATGCTGATCATCCCCGCTATCGACCTGAAAGACGGCAAATGCGTAAGACTGCGCCAGGGCCGCATGGAAGACTCCACCGTATTCGGTGACGACCCCGTAGACATGGCCACCAAATGGGTCAACGCCGGCGCCCGCCGCCTGCACCTGGTCGACCTCAACGGCGCCTTCGCCGGCGAACCGGTCAACGGCGAAATCGTCAAAGCCATCGCCGTGAAATACCCAAACCTGCCGATCCAGATCGGCGGCGGCATCCGCTCTGCGGAAACCATTGAGGCCTACCTGAAGGCGGGTGTGCAGTGGGTCATTATCGGCACCAAGGCCGTTAAAGAGCCTGAATTCGTCACCGAAATGTGCAAGGAATTCCCCGGCCACATCATCGTCGGCCTGGACGCCAAAGACGGCCGAGTAGCCACCGACGGCTGGGCTGAAGTCTCCGAAGTCATGGCGGTAGACCTGGCCAAGCGCTTCGCCAACGACGGCGTATCCTCCATTGTGTACACCGACATCGCCCGCGACGGCATGATGCAGGGCGTAAACGTAGAAGCCACCGCCAAGCTGGCGGAAGAAGGCGGCATCCCGGTGATTGCCTCCGGCGGCGTCACCAACATGGACGACCTCAAGCGCCTGGCCACCGTGGCAGACAAAGGCGTCATCGGCGCCATCACCGGCCGTGCCATCTACGAAGGCACCCTGGATGTGGCCGAAGCGCAAGCCTACTGCGACAGCCTGCAAAACTGAGGACAGATCATGGCACTGGCAAAACGCATCATCCCCTGCCTGGACGTCGACAAAGGCCGCGTGGTTAAAGGCGTCAACTTCGTGGATATCCGCGATGCCGGCGATCCTGTTGAGGTGGCCCGCCGCTACAACGAACAGGGCGCGGACGAAATCACCTTCCTGGATATCACGGCCAGCAGTGAAAGCCGCGACACCACCTACGAAACCGTAGAGCGCATGGCGGCAGAAGTGTTCATCCCGCTGACCGTGGGCGGTGGCGTGCGCACCGTAGACGACATCCGAAAGCTGCTTAATGCCGGTGCCGACAAGGTATCCATTAACACCGCTGCGGTCTTCAACCCGGAATTCGTGAAAGAAGCTGCCGAGCGTTTTGGTCGCCAGTGCATCGTGGTCGCCATTGACGCCAAGCAGGTAAGTGCAGAGGGCGAAGAGCCACGCTGGGAAATCTTCACCCACGGCGGCCGCAAGCCCACCGGGCTGGATGCCGTCGAGTGGGCGAAGAAGATGGTGGACATGGGCGCAGGTGAGCTGCTGCTGACCAGCATGGACCGCGACGGCACCAAGATCGGCTTCGACCTGGGCCTGACGCGCGCTATCAGCGACGCCGTGGCGGTGCCGGTGATTGCCTCAGGTGGTGTGGGTGAGCTGCAGCACCTGGCCGATGGCGTGACCCAGGGTGGCGCCGATGCGGTACTGGCGGCCTCCATCTTCCACTTCGGCCAGCATACCATTCCCGAGGCTAAGGCCTTTATGAAGGCTCAGGGGATCGAAGTTCGGGACTAAAGAGATTTTTTGCCACGGAATCCACGGAAGGACACGGAAAAAAGAAAAGATAAATGATTTGCCACGAAATCCACTAAAGAACACGAAAGAATTAAATGCTTTTGGGCCACGGACACTCACGGAATCACACGGACAAAAGATAAAAATCACTGTGTTGTTGTCCGTGTGATTCCGTGAGTGTCCGTGGCAAAAATTTCTAGTCTTTTTCGTTTATCTTTATTTAGTGTTCTTTCGTGGATTTCGTGGCAAAAGTCTTTAAATCTTTTATTTTTCCGTGTCCTTCCGTGGATTCCGTGGCCAAAAACTAGTCCTTATCACTCCGAGCCACAGACAACACCACCGGCTGTTTCTCCCCCTCCGCAAACATCTCCCGGTTGCCATTACGCATGGCCCACACGC
>CAYUNQ010000316.1:0-2340 GCA_964446185.1 uncultured Marinobacter sp.
AAACTGCTGATATACCTGGCGCTGGGTGAACTGGAAGAAGCCCAGGAGCTGGTAGACATGTTCCTGCAATTCAACGACAACACCGTTGAGCGTGGCCTGTTCTACCAGGCCATGAACGCAGCCCTGGAAGCGACACTGAACGAAGAACTGGAGCTGGAAGACTACCTCTACAACTTCCGCCGCATGTTCGGTGACGAGGTGATGGATGCCGTGGTCGGCTCCATTAACGGCACGGTACGCTTCTATGGCCTGGAGGAAACCGGCATGGACCTGCACGGCCTGGACCGGCACCTGAAGATGATCGAGAGCTACAAGAAGCTGCATGCGGCCCGGGCCCGAAAAGCCGGGATTTGATCCCCCGGCGCTTGCCCAAAAACTGTCAGCTTAATTGACATGTCATCGGAGACAGCCAAAATAATAAAAGCATTTTCAACAGGTTGAGAAACTGGCCCGCAACTTGCGTTGTCGTTCCCGGCTCACTCAACAGAAGGAACGACCTATGAAAATGCTAGCAAAAACCCTAGTCGCCACTGCAACCGCGCTGACCGCCAGCGTTGCGTTTGCTTTTCCCGTTAACCTGACCTCTGTCTCCGGCAGCTTTGAAAATGCCGTTGGCGGTTCCAACGTCAATGGTGAAGGTACCAGCCAGATTCGCTGGGGGTACAGCTCTGGTTACGGCCAGAGTGGCTATAACTTCGATGGAACGTCTCCGCTCCCTCAGACTATCCTGGACAGCGACGCATTTGTGCTGGGCAGCCTGACGCACATTAACCGGCCCATCACCGGTAATGGCATCACCGGGGTGGATCTCGCCGTCAATCTTGGCTTTGATGGCTTTGGTGATAACGGCGGCTCATCGGGCACTTTTGTCTTTGCCCACAACGAAACGCCGAACACAGCGCCGGAAGTTACAGGGCAATGGTGCAGCGGGTTTATTTTTTTCGGCAGCTGCGTCTTCGGACAGTGGAGAGATATAATCGAGTACACTGGCGATGTAGATGATCAGGTTTGGATTCTGGATCAATACCTGACCAGTTCAGAGTTCCAGCTGGGCAACAACCTTTACAGCCTGGATCTGATTGGCTTTGCCGGCGAAGTGGAAACCTTCTTCACCGCGGAAAACGCTGACACATCCATCAACCTGATGGCCCGCCTCAACGTCACCGAGTTGCCCGTTCCGGAGCCCGGCACCATGGCCCTGCTCGGTCTGGGTCTGCTTGGACTGGGCGCTGCCCGCAAGCGCGCAAGGCAGTAATCAGAACCGGCCATGGCTGAGCAAGGCAGTCCTGCCCTGCTCAGCCTGCAGTTGGCAGGTTACCTCCCAGCATATTCTCTACCACGGCCGCGTTGTAAAAGGTTTCGACAGTCTGGATTTTGTCGCCCCGAACGCGAAACCACACCGCAAGCCGAACATCCCCAATGGGCTCGAAATGCGTCCGGTAATCCAGGATCGCAAACACATGCTCGCCGTCTGCGCTTAGCTGCCGCAGCACCAGGTCTTTCTGGATAGCGGCCATCCCGAACTGGTAAGCAAGCATGTCGTCCCGGCTGAGGAAGCGCATGTTGGGCCCCACATACTCAAAGCCATCCTCCGCCAGCAGGGTCTTGGCCTCGTCAAAACGCTGGGCGTGAATGTCTGAAATAAACTGCGCCACAATATCCTTTGGCGACATAGCTGAACTCCACTGTCGGGGCTGTTGAATAGCAAAATAAACCGTACCGGCATTCTGCATTCAATTCAGAACCGTCGCAACGCCCCCAGGTGCAGCGATGTACCATAATACCGTCCGGTTTCCAGCAATCTGTCGGCATAGGCCGCACGGCCATGGAACTGCCAGTCGCGATAACGTCCTATCAGGGCCTCAATCTCGACGTCCGAGCCAAACTCATAGCTGCTGAACGTATCGTCTTTATGCCAGCCCAGGCTGGTGCGCAGGCCTACCCAGTCGTCTGCATTCGGGCTCCAGTAAAACAGCGCCGTACCAGAATAGCGGCGATAGTAATCCGGGTCGTAATAACCGTTGTTCAGGTCGTCGTTGAAACTGAACCACTGGGCACCCAACCCCAGATTCACGCCCCAGGGGCCGTTCCGGTAAACCCGGCGACTGGGGGCCAGGTACACTTCCTGTCGGCTGTTGTCATCGCTGAAGTCCGAGGCGCTTACCCAACCTTCCACCTGGTACAGTGGCGCCGGCTGCCACAGGGCTCGCAGGCGGTTACGGGTTTCGACAATTTCCCGGGACACCGCCAGCGGCGACATGGCGTACAAAGAACGTTCCCGGGTGAACTGCAGCATCAGGTTATCCCGGGGATACCAGTTTCCTTCCAGCAGGTAGTAGC
>CAYUNQ010000317.1:0-2336 GCA_964446185.1 uncultured Marinobacter sp.
CCTTGATAGCTGGCCGAGTGCCGTTTTGCCCATCAGCGAAAGTGTCAGCTCGGTTTCATAACGGATATTGGCCAGCAGGCTTTCAACAGCCTCCTGGCCACCGGCCGCCAGGGCATAACCCCAAGGCCGCCCGAGCAGGCAACCATCAGCCCCCAGGCACAAGGCCCGGACAACGTCCTGGCCGGTCTGGACACCGCCATCCACCAGCACCTGGCATTCCCCGGCCACCGCATCCACCATCGCCGGCAAAGCGCTCAGCGAAGCCGGTGCGCCGTCCAGCTGACGACCACCATGATTTGATACCACAATGGCGTCGGCCCCTACAGCAACCGCCGAGCGGGCATCCTCAGGCTCCATCACGCCCTTGATCACCAGCTTGCCCGGCCAGTTTTCCCGCACCCAGTCCAGGTCTTTCCAGGTAACCGAAGGATCAAACTGGCTTTCGACCCAGGCCTTGAAGTCCTCTGGCTTACGCCCGGAGGGCACCACACTGGCCAGGTTGCCAAAGGTCAGCGGTTTGCCGCCAAGAGCAACACGGGATAGCCAGCGCGGATGGCCCAACAGGTCCGCTGCCTTGCGCAGCTTGCCAACGGCAGACAGCCCGCCGTTCATACCGTTACGGACATCCCGGTATCTCAGCCCCAAGCGGGCCAGGTCGACGGTAAACACCAGCACCTGATAACCGGCCTGCCAGGCCCGGCGCAGCAGGTCTGCGGAGAAGTTTCGGTCCTTCAGGACATAAAGCTGGAACCAGCGGTCTGTCTCCGGCGCAGCCTCGGCCACTTCCTCGACAGAACAGATAGACACCGTACTCAGGCAAAAAGGTATTCCTGACCGGCCCGCGGCCCGGGCTGCCTGGGTCTCGCCCCGGGTTGCCAGCATACCGGCCAGCCCCATGGGCGCCAGGCCCAGCGGCAATGACACCGGCTGGCCCAGTAATGTGGAGGAGGTATCCACTGCCGAGACATCCTGCATGACCCGCTGCCGGAAATGCCACTGGCCAAAGGCCTCACGGTTTGCGCGCTGAGTAGATTCAGTAAAGGCGCCGCCATCCAGGTAATCAAACAGCATGCGGGGTAAGCGGCGCCTTGCAAGCAGCCGGTAATCATCAACGGAGGCCGGAGCCAGCATGGAAAACTCCTGTTTTTATTGTGTTTGCTACGGAATTCTCTATAACCGCGTTCGCGAGCGCAAGCCTGCCGAAACAACCAGTCAGTTAATCGGTTTTTCCTCCTTCAACCCCATTTTCTTGAGGATCATCATAGCCGGGCACCACTTGGTGAACGATGACTGAATCAGGTTCAGGGCAATAAAGCCGGTGAACAGCAGCCAGTAAGGGCTCACATAGTGGGCGAGCAGAATGGAAATCAGGATGAACACGCCTGCCATCAGGCGGAGTCCTTCGTTGATTGTCATAGCAAACCTCCTGAAGAAACTGGAATTACAGTTATACACCCGGGTGCCGGTCAGCGCATATCAAAAAACTCCCGGTGCATCCGCCGGGCCGGCATACCCCATTTCCGGAACTGGTTGAACAGCGTATTGGCCAGCCCCACCGGGCCGCAGTACCACAGGCTGGCGTTCTGCCAGTCGGGTACCGCATCCCGGATTTCCTCCGGCGTCAGCCGGCCTTCGGTGCGGCTGCATCGAATGACCAGGTTCACGCCCGCGGCTTCCGCATCTGCCCGCAACTTTGCCAGGGCCTCCTCGCTGACATCCGCGGTTGGATGGAACAGGTAAACGGTGCGATTGCCAGGACAACCCGCCAGGCGACCCATTCGGGCAATAAACGGCGTAATACCAATACCGGCCCCTACCCAGATCTGGGTGCGGCAATCATCTTCAAAATCAAAGCCGCCATAGGGCCCCTCCAACGTAACCGGCATACCCTCGCCGATCCGTCGGCTGGCCCGGCGGGTGTGATCCCCCAGCTCCTTGACCACAAACTTCAGGCACCGGGTTTCCGGGTTCCAGTCTGATGCAATGGTGTAAGGGTGCGGGCCTTCCGTAGCATCCGACGTGATAAAGGCAAACTGCCCGGGGTTATGGCCAGACCAACCCTGCGTTACCTTCACCAGAAATTCGAAAACTTTCAGGTCCGGATATCGGGTGACCGAAACCACCTCCCCCGATACCTTCCGAACCTTGCCCGGCCAGCCCACCAGCAGCAAAACGGCTGCAACACTGCCAGCCACAACAGCGGCCTGAGTCAGCCAGCCAATGGGCGCTGCCCAGTAATCAAACTCCATCAGGATAAAGCTGTGCCAGGCCAGGGGCAGGAAAACCACCGCCAGCAATTTGTGGGTTTTACGGAACAGGTGATAGGGAAAGGCCTT
>CAYUNQ010000318.1:0-2325 GCA_964446185.1 uncultured Marinobacter sp.
AGGGCGCCGCGCAGATACAGTGCTGTCTGGAGCGGGGACTGGATGCGCTCCCGGTTCATGGTGCCGTCTTCCAGCCCTTTGCAAATCGCTGCCTCCATCAGTTTCATCAACTCCGTCTTCGAGCTCAGCATTTCCATCGCCTGTTCCGCCTCTGCCTCCGCCATGGCCGTCGACGCCTTGGTCAGGGCTGAAAAATAGTCTGGCTCTTCACGGTAAAAACGGTAGTAGGCGTCGCCCATGGCCCGGATCTGGGCCAGCCCGGTATCTGCCGTACTCAGGGCGTTCTCGAATCTTTCCACCAGGCTTTGCCCGGCCCTCAGCATGATGCCCCGCTGAATGGCGGCTTTGTCCTTGAAGTACACATACAGCAGCGCCCGGCTCAGGCTGGCGGTGCGGGCGATGTCGTCCATCGAGGTGCGCTCGTAACCCTTCTCGGAAAACGCCAGCTCGGCGGCATCCAGAATGGCATCGTATCTCGCTTGTTTTTCCCGTTCCCTGCGTGTTTTCAACGGCTCGTTCATGGTGTTTCCGGTGTAGGGCTCTGGTCTGAATAATAACTGATAGGGGATAAAAGCCGATTATTGACAATTTGTCAAAGAATGACATTATGTCGGGAAAATAAAGGCGGCTCCTGACGGAAACAGGCGCCAACAAATCATCTATTCAGGGAACGGGGCTGACCAGTCATGTCTCTCTTCGCGCGTTCATTGCCAATAACTCTGGCCAGCATGCTGCTGGCTGTCGTGTCTTTATCCGGCTGCAACAGCAGTGCCTCCGAACAGGCTGCAGACCAGCCGGTATCGGTTCGGGTGGCCGAGGTAACCGGTGGCCAGGTGGTGGAAATTCCGCTGCGCTTCTCCGGTATTGTGCGGGCCTCCCAGCGGGCCACACTGACGTTTCAGCTGAGCGGTACCCTGAAGGAGCGCCGGGTAGAGCTGGGCCAGACCGTGAACGTGGGGGATGTGCTGGCGAGTGTTTATAACCCGGCCCTGGAGCCCGCCCGGGATTCCGCTGCGGCCCGGCTGGATGAGCTGAAAACCCAGTACGACCAGGCCCAGCGGGAGTGGGAACGCTCTAGCCGCTTGCACCAGCGCGGTGTGGTCTCGGAGCAGAACCTGGAACAGATTGCCGCCCGGCGGGATTCCCTGCGGGCCAGCATGGCCACGGCCCAGGCATCTTTGGCAGAAGCCTCGCGGTTACTGGAAGAAAGCGTGCTGAAAGCACCGTTTGCCGGCCAGGTGGAAGCCTTGCTGGTCGAGCGGGATGAATTTGTGGCGGCCGGCCAGCCGGTAGTTCGGCTGTCTTCGCCGCTGGGCCGTGAAGTGGAAGTGCGGGTGCCCGCGCACTTGCTCGGCCATGTGCGGCTCGGGCAGGAGCTGCCGGTGTGGCTGGTGCAGGACCGTAACCGGGAGCCGGCTACCGGCACGGTGGTGGAGATTGCCCAAGGCAGCTCCATTCGTGGCGAGCTGCATCCGGTACTGGTGAGCCTGCCGCCGAATTCCCTGGCTGCCGGCGAGCCGGTGGAAGTCGGCATTGCCCCGGTTCAGGCCTCTGCCGTAACCGTGCCCTTGCTGGCGGTAATGCGGGACAGCACCGGCACCAGCGTATTCCGGGTCGAGAATTCTGTGGCTTACAGGGTGCCGGTAGAAGTAGACCGGGTGATCGGTGAACGGGTAATGATCCATGCCGGTGCCCTGAACCCTGGAGACGAGGTGGTCTACGCCGGTATGACCCGGCTGGTGGATGGCGACACCGTGGAGGTGCGCTGATGACCCGCCGCCTTTTGAATTACCAGCGCTTGCTGGGCATGGTGGTGACTATGCTCTGCGTGCTGGGGATCGCTGCCTACAGCACCATGCCCCGACAGGAAGATCCTACCTTTCCTTACCGCGCTGGCATGGTCACCGTGAGCTATCCGGGCGCCAGCGCCGAGGCGGTGGAGCGCCTGGTGTTGCGCCCGCTGACCGACGAACTGCGTCAGGTGGAAGAGCTGGACTGGAGCCAGGGCACCGCACGTACCGGCGTGGCGCTGGCTCGTCTGAAACTGCGTGATCACATCTACGACACCGACAGTGCGTGGGACCGGGTACGCCAGGCCATGGAACGGGCGCGGCAGGATTTCCCGGACGACGTTGGCCTGATGACCCTGGACGACCGCCTGATTGATATCCCCGCGGTGGTACTGGCTGTCGGCGGCTCTTCTTCGGTCACCGAACTGTCCGGGGTGGCGGAAAAGCTGAAACAGAACCTGCTGGATATTCCCGGCATTTCCCGTATCGAGCTGGAAGGTGATGCGGACGAACAGATTACCCTGGCGCTGGACGA
>CAYUNQ010000319.1:0-2322 GCA_964446185.1 uncultured Marinobacter sp.
CCACTGGCCAGCACAGAAGTTTGCCCCGCTTTACCGGCCGCGCCGACTGAGGTCTCACGGGTCTTGTGAGAACCACCCGATACTTCGGCCCAACCCTGTTGGTTCGCCTGTGGCTCCAGCGTGAAGGCCTGAACCACGCCGCCGACCGCATCAGCACCATACAATGAACTCTTGGCGCCACGCACAAGCTCCACACGCTCCATCAGCTCCGGTGGCAGAAACTGCCAGGGCGGGATACCTGCTGTACCCGAGCGCAAACGAATTCCATCCAGTAGCAGAACCGTGCCGGAACTGCCGGCGCCACGCAGAAACAGGCTGGTGGTTTTACCGTAACTACCATCAGACACCACATGAACACCCGGTTGAGCGCGCAAAAGATCCCGGAACTCGGCCGGTTGCCGGCGCTCGATATCTTCACGATCAATCACGGTCACCGAAGACAAACTCTCCCCCACCGTCTTCGGCCCAAGGGTCGCAGTTACCACAATCGGATCAAGGTTTTCAGCAGGTTCGGAAGACTGGGCGGCCACCGCCAAAGGCAGGGCCAGAATGGAAACACCGGCAATTACGGCAGGAAACTTCAGGGTATACATCGCTTTACTCCGCCAACCGCGCGCACCCGCACGGGTTGATACTCAAGGTTCAGGCTTAAGGTTGCGGAACAGGCAGAGGGCAGGCGGGTGCGGTGTAATATAGCTGGCCGGAATTCGCCCACCCAAGCAGCCCACCGCAACTCCGGGTGTTTTTCCAGGCCGGTCTCCGGGCTTGCAGGCAGAGCGAACTCCGGGGCAATCACCTTCCCATGCCGAAGCACAGTGGCGCATCAGATTGCCGTTAACCTGCTTACCGTTGCGGGGGCAGCATCGGACTTGCCATGAAATAGCGCACCGATTTCCCGTTTCACCCGCTGCGCTTTGCAACGGGCACCTGAAAAAAGTGGCGCAAGGCTAGCAATACCCGCCAAAGGGGTCAACGAGATCTGTCAAAAGGTTGCGTGGCCCCGCACAGTTCACACTGCTATATTCATCAGTTAACGCCTATTTTTGCTGTCAGATCAGGGAGTTTTATGCAGGCCGAACTGTTGGACATCCGCAACCACATTGCCCAATACCCCCCGTTCAATGACATGCCTGAAGAACTGCTTGAGCGGATCGTGAGCGGTATTGAAGTGGTGTACTGCCGCGCAGGCACCCAGATCCTGGAACTGGGCCAGCATAACAATTGGCTGCACTACATCCGCAGCGGCGCCGTGGAGATCTTCAGGCGTTCCGGTGAGCTTTACAACCGGGTGGGCGAAGGCGAGATCTTTGGCCAGTTCGGCCTGATGATGAACAAGAAGGTACGCTTTCCCGCCAAGGCCATTGAAGACTGCCTGATCTACAAAATCCCGGACACTACCTTCCAGTACCTTTGGGAACATGACGAGAATTTCGCCGACTTTGTCGAGATCGAAGACCGCAACCGGTTGCGCTCGGCGGTCTCCCGCCGGGAAAAATCCAACGAACTGATGACTGCCAAAGTTACCCGGTTGATCTCCCGGGAGCCGGTCTCAGCGCCCACCACCGTTCGCCTGCAGGAAGCCGCCCGCATCATGACCGACAACGGTGTCTCTGCCCTGCTTTTGATGGATGAGAGCGGTGAACGCCCGAAGTTACAGGGCATTATCACCGACCGGGACCTCCGTACCCGGGCCGTCACCCACGCCCTGGCCTCGGAAACCCCGGTCAGCGAGATCATGTCTGAAGGGCTGATCACCATCAGCGCCCGCTCGTTCATCTTCGAAGCCATGCTCACCATGCTGCACAACAACGTGCACCACCTGCCGGTGATGGAAGGCGACGAAGTACGTGGCGTGGTGGCGCTGTCAGACATCGTCAAATACGAAAGCCAGAGCAGCCTGTACCTGGTCAGCAACATCTATCACCAGAACGACGTTGAAGGCCTGAAGAAGATCAGCCTCGAGGTACGCGACAGCTTTGTGCGTATGGTTAACGAAGACGCCAACTCCCACATGATCGGCAGCGCCATGGCGGGTATCGGCCGTAGCTTCAGCCAGCGCCTGCTGGAGTTGGGGGAAGAAAAACTCGGCCCGCCGCCGGTGCCCTACTGCTTCATGGCCCTGGGCTCCATGGCCCGGGATGAACAACTGGTGGTTACCGACCAGGACAACGCCATGATCCTGGACGACAGCTTCAACCCGGAAGAGCACGACGACTACTTCCTGGCCCTGGCCAAGTTCGTCTCCGATGGCCTGGCCGAATGCGGCTACACCTACTGTACCGGCGACATCATGGCCACCAACCCGAAATGGCGGCAACCGCT
>CAYUNQ010000320.1:0-2310 GCA_964446185.1 uncultured Marinobacter sp.
GGTTTTCCGATGGTTACGGTCTGACGCCTGGCATCATCCACCGATTGCAGGAAGAAGGGGATTTGCCGGATCTTCTGGTGACCGTCGATAACGGCATCTCCGCCATCGAAGGCGTGCGAACCGCCCGGGAACTGGGCATCAAAGTGGTCATCACCGACCACCACCTGGCCGGTGACGAGCTGCCGGATGCCGACGCCATCGTGAATCCTAACCAGCCCGGCTGCCCGTTCCTGAGCAAAAACGCCGCCGGCGTGGGCGTGATGTTCTACGTACTCACGGCACTGCGCAAACACCTGCGGGACAACAACCTGCTGCCAGACCCCGAGCCCAACCTGGGCAGCCTGCTGGACCTGGTGGCCCTGGGTACCGTGGCGGACGTGGTGCCGCTGGACCACAACAACCGCATCTTTGTGGAGCAGGGCATACGCCGCATTCGCAAGGGTGAGGCCCGGCCAGGCATCCTCGCCCTGCTGGAAGTCGCTGGCCGCGACTATACCGAAATCAGCGCTACTGACCTCGGCTTCGTAGTTGGCCCGCGCCTGAACGCCGCTGGCCGGCTGGACGACATGAGCATCGGCATCGCCTGCCTGCTCGCCGACAGCCGCGACGAAGCCCTGCGCCTTGCCCGGGAACTGGACAACTTCAACCGCGAACGCCGCAGCATTGAAAAAGACATGAAAGCCCAGGCGCAGGACCTGCTGGCCTCCATGTCCCTCGACATCGACGGCCTGCCCTGGGGCCTGGCCCTGTTCGACCAGGACTGGCACCAGGGCGTAATCGGCATCCTGGCCGCCAGAATTCGCGAACAGACCCATCGGCCCACCATCGCTTTCGCCCCCGACGACGACGGCGAACACCTCAAAGGCTCCGCCCGCTCCATCCCCGGCCTGCATATCCGGGATGCCCTGGCCGTGGTCGACGCGAAAAACCCGGGCCTGATGAAAAAATACGGCGGCCACGCCATGGCTGCCGGCATGACCATCGCCCGGGGCGACCTGGAACGATTCAGCAACGCCTTCGACCAGGCCGTGCGCGATACCCTGAAACCGGAAGACCTCGAAGCCGCTATCACCACCGACGGCCCCCTGGCGCCGGACGAGCTGAACCTGGACACCGCCTACCTGCTCAAACGAGCCGGCCCCTGGGGCCAGCATTTCCCCGAGCCGGTGTTTGACGGCGAATTCCGGGTGGTGAGCCAGCGGATTGTGGGTGAGAACCACCTGAAGCTGGTGCTGCAGCCGGTTGAGGGTGGGGGCATTATTGATGGCATTGCGTTCAACACCGGGCCTGAGGTGCCGGACTTTACCCGGAGTGGGGCTCGGGTGGTTTATAAGCCGGATGCGAATACGTTTCGGGGGCGGACCAATCTTCAGTTGTTGGTGGATTATCTGGAGCCTTTGTAGTGATTTTTTTGGCCACTAAATCCACGAAAGGACACGAAAAAATAAGAGATTAAAAGATAAGGATTTTTTGCCACGGAAGACACGGAAAAACACGGAAAGATAAAACGGCAAATACGTAGCCGCAGACTCCCCGAAATATGTCTGGGCGCAGGGTGGGCGGGAACCTTTCCGGGAGTATCGAAAACATGGATGTTTTCGTTAAGCGTACATGGACGTATTCACAGCGTCTCCCGGAAAGGTTCCCGCCCACCCTGTGCTTGCACCTGAGCCTCAGGCTCGGAGCTCAGGTACTCCGTACATTCCGCTTGCTGATTTAACCCGCAAATTCCGGTAGAATCCGCCCTCTGTTTTTATCGCACCATTTTCCAAAGCGAGACAAGGTTTCATGGAAATTAATCCCATAGTGACGAAGATCAAAGAGCTTCGCGAGCGCACTGAAGCGCTGAGGGGGTATCTTTGACTACGATCAGCGAAGTGAACGCCTGGTCGAAGTAGAACGGGAACTCGAACTCCCAACCGTATGGGACGATCCCGAGCGGGCCCAGAACCTGGGTAAAGAACGCTCCGATCTTGAACTGATCGTCAAAACCATCGACAACCTCACCAACGGCCTGGCAGACGCGGAAAGCCTGCTCGATATGGCCGTGGAAGAGGACGACGAAGGCACTGTCCAGGAAATCGAAGCCGACCTCGAAGGCCTCGACAAAGAACTCGAGAAACTCGAATTCCGCCGCATGTTCTCCGGCGAAATGGACGCTAATAACGCCTACCTGGATATCCAGGCCGGCTCTGGTGGTACCGAAGCCCAGGACTGGGCCAACATGCTGTTGCGCATGTACCTGCGCTGGGCCGAGCGTCGTGGTTTCAAGTCCGAAATCGTTGAACTGCAGGAAGGTGAAGTGGCGGG
>CAYUNQ010000321.1:0-2308 GCA_964446185.1 uncultured Marinobacter sp.
CAGTAGCTCAATTGGCAGAGCAGCGGTCTCCAAAACCGCAGGTTGGGGGTTCGATTCCCTCCTGGCCTGCCATTTTTTAACATCCGGATACATAAGTTGATTCCTATGGAGTCAAAAGCCGTTAAGTCGGCCAGCCGTTTCGATACCGTGAAATGGCTGGTTGTTTTCGTTCTGATTGCCGTCGGTGTCGTCGGTAACCAGTATTTCAGTGCAGAATCTGTGTTGTATCGGGTTCTGGCTCTGGTTGCGCTGGGTTTGGCTGCTGCCGTTGTGGCATTGCAGACCGACCGTGGTCGCCGTTTTGCGACCCTTTTGAAGGAAGCGCGTGTCGAGATCCGGAAAGTGGTATGGCCCACCAGGCCTGAGCTGGTTCAGACTACGATTATTGTTGTGGTGTTTGTTCTGGTCGTGGCGCTGATCTTGTGGGGTATGGATTCACTGATCAGTTGGCTGGTCGCCGGCTTTATCGGTTAACAGGAGTGGGCAATGGCTAAGCGCTGGTACGTCGTTCATGCGTATTCTGGCTTCGAAAAGCACGTAATGCGCACCCTGAAAGAGCGTGTTGCGCTCGAAGGAATGGAAGACAAGTTTGGCGATATCCTGGTTCCAACCGAGGAAGTCGTTGAAATGCGTGACGGGAAAAAGCGCAAGAGTGAGCGCAAGTTTTATCCCGGGTACGTATTGGTCCAGATGGAAATGGATGATGCTTCGTGGCATCTTGTCAAGAATACCCCGCGGGTTCTTGGGTTTATTGGCGGTACCAAAGATAAGCCGGCACCGATCACCGAGCGTGAAGCCGAAGCTATCTTGCGTCGTGTAGAAAGTGGTGCAGACAAGCCGAAACCCAAGACACTGTTTGAGCCAGGTGAAGTTGTTCGCGTTGTTGAAGGTCCGTTTGCAGACTTTAACGGCGTGGTAGAAGAAGTCGACTACGACAAGAGTCGAGTGAAAGTTGCTGTTCTGATTTTCGGTCGTTCCACTCCGGTAGAGCTGGAGTTTGGTCAAGTCGAAAAAGACTGACGCAGCTTTCAGAGCTGAAAGCTCGCGCGCTAAAGCGACGCGGGCTTTTTGTGTCTGCTGTTAGCAGTTGTAACTAACGGGGAGCCGAAAGGCGCTAGCACCCATAGGAGAGTAATCATGGCAAAGAAGATTGACGCTTATATCAAGCTTCAGGTTGCTGCCGGTCAGGCCAACCCGAGTCCCCCAGTTGGTCCTGCCCTGGGTCAGCGTGGTGTTAACATCATGGAATTCTGTAAGGCATTCAATGCCAAGACTCAGGGTATGGAGCCCGGTCTTCCGATTCCGACTGTTATCACAGTATACAGCGACCGCAGCTTCACGTTCGTAACCAAGACTCCGCCTGCGCCGGTTCTGCTGAAGAAGGCCGCTGGTATCAAGAGTGGTTCTGGCCGTCCGAACACTGAGAAAGTGGGCACTGTTACCCGTGCTCAGCTGGAAGAAATTGCCAAGACCAAAGAGCCGGACATGACTGCCGCTGATCTTGAAGCAGCCGTTCGTACCATCGCTGGAACTGCCCGCAGCATGGGCCTGACCGTGGAGGGTCTGTAACATGTCTAAGCTGAGCAAGCGTCAGAAGCTGATTCGTGAAAAAGTAGACTCCACTCGCGCCTACTCTGTAGATGAAGCGGTAGCACTGCTGGCCGAACTGGGCCAGGCCGTCAAGTTCAAAGAGTCTGTAGACGTTGCGGTAAACCTGGGCGTTGATGCGCGTAAATCGGACCAGGTGGTTCGTAGCAGCACCGTTCTTCCCCATGGTACTGGCAAAAGCGTTCGCGTTGCTGTGTTCACCCAGGGTGCCAATGCCGAGAAAGCTGCGGCTGCCGGTGCAGACCTGGTAGGCATGGATGACCTGGCTGAAGAAGTCAAGAAAGGCAACATGGACTTCGACGTGGTTATCGCCACTCCGGACGCCATGCGTGTTGTGGGTCAGCTGGGCCAGATCCTGGGTCCCCGCGGCCTGATGCCGAACCCGAAGGTTGGCACTGTAACTGCAGACGTTGAAACTGCGGTTAAGAACGCCAAGGCCGGTCAGGTTCGCTATCGTACTGATAAAAACGGCATTATCCACGCTCCGCTGGGTAACGTTGAATTCTCTGCCCAGAACATCAAGGAAAACCTTGAAGCTCTGGTTGCAGACCTGAAAAAGGCCAAGCCTGCATCGTCCAAGGGTGTGTATCTGAAAAAGATCACTATCTCTTCGACTATGGGTCCTGGCCTGACTATTGATCAAGGCACTCTGAGCGTCTGATCAGTAGTTACTTTGTAGTCTGGGCGGAAGCCAAGGCTG
>CAYUNQ010000322.1:0-2308 GCA_964446185.1 uncultured Marinobacter sp.
AAATGGCACAGAAACTGGGTGCCCTGGAGCTGGATGAAGAAGATCTGGCGCTGTGCACCTTCGTGTGCCCCGGCAAATATGAATACGGTCCGATTCTCCGCGAGAACCTGACCCGAATCGAGATCGAGGGCTGATACGATGGCAATCCGAAAGTTTCTCGATGGAATCGAGCATCACTTTGAACAAGGCGGCAAGTACGAGCGCTGGTATGCGCTGTACGAAGCCGTTGATACCATTTTCTATTCGCCTTCGAGCGTAACCAAGACCACCTCCCATGTGCGTGACGGCGTCGATCTCAAGCGCATCATGATCACCGTGTGGTTGTGTACCTTCCCGGCCATGTTCTTCGGTATGTGGAACATTGGCTTCCAGGCCAACAGCTTCCTTGCCGCCAACCCGGATGCCATGGTTGCCGACGGCGGCCTGCGCGAAGCCTTCATTAACGCCCTGGCGGTAACCGGCGCTGGTGCTGGCTGGTGGGATAACTTCGTGTATGGCATGGCGTACTTCGTACCCATCTACGCGGTTACCTTTGTGGTTGGTGGTTTCTGGGAAGTCCTGTTCGCCACCGTGCGCAAGCACGAAGTGAACGAAGGCTTCTTCGTAACCTCCGTACTGTTCGCACTGATCTGCCCGCCGTCCATCCCTCTGTGGCAGGTGGCCCTGGGCATCACCTTCGGTGTGGTGATCGGTAAGGAAGTGTTCGGCGGTACCGGCAAAAACTTCCTGAACCCGGCACTGACCGGCCGTGCCTTCCTGTTCTTCGCCTACCCGGCGCAGATTTCCGGCGACACCGTATGGACTGCAGTAGACGGCTTCAGTGGCGCAACCGCCCTGAGCTGGGCAGCCTCGGGTGGCCTGGAAGCGCTGGAAGCGCAGATCGGCTGGATGAACGCCTTCGTGGGCACCATTCAGGGTTCTGTGGGTGAAACCTCCACCATTGCGGTTCTGATCGGTGGCCTGATCCTGCTGGCCATGAAGATTGCCTCCTACCGCATTGTCGGTGGCGTGATGATCGGCATGATCGGTATGTCCCTGCTGCTGAACATCATCGGCTCCGACACCAACCCGTTCTTTGACGTGCCGGCTCACTGGCACCTGGTGATGGGTGGCTTTGCCTTCGGCATGATGTTCATGGCGACTGACCCTGTGTCTGCATCCATGACCAATACCGGTCGCTGGTGCTTCGGCATCCTGGTGGGCGTGATGACTGTGCTGATCCGTGTGATCAACCCGGCATTCCCGGAAGGCATCATGCTGGCGATCCTGTTCGCTAACCTGTTTGCGCCGCTGATGGACCACTACGTGGTTCAGGCCAACATCAAACGGAGGCTTGCTCGTGGCTAAAGCTAAAGATACCGTCTCCAGAACCCTGATGGTTGCGCTGGTACTGAGTATTGTGTTCTCGGTTGTGGTTTCTACCGCCGCCGTAATGCTGCGCCCGGCGCAAATTCAGAACCAGAACCTGGACATCAAAACCAACATCCTGGCGGCTGCCGGCATGCTGGAATCCGGCGCCACCGCCGAGCAGATCGAAGAGATGTTCGAGCGCTTCGATGTTCGCCTGGTTGATCTCGATAAAGGCGAGTTTGTGGAGCCTTCCGAGATTGGTGTTGAAGATGCCATGAAGTACGACATGTACCGGGCAGCTTCTGACCCGGCGATGTCTACCAACATTCCGTCTTCCGAAGACAAAGCTGGCATCAAGCGTCGCCCGAACATCGCCAAGGTCTATACCCTGAGCGAAAACGGCGAGCTGGTGCGTGTGGTACTGCCGATTCACGGCTACGGCCTGTGGTCTACCCTCTATGGCTTCGTGTCTCTTGAGGGCGACCTGAACACCATCGAAGGTCTGGGTTTCTACGCCCATGCAGAAACACCGGGTCTGGGTGGCGAAGTGGACAACCCGCGCTGGAAGCAGCAGTGGGTAGGCAAGTTGTTGTACGGCGACGATCCGTCTGAGCCCCGCATCCAGCTGGTCAAGGGTGGGGTAAACCAGGACACCAGAGACCCGGAACACAAGGTTGATGCGTTGTCTGGCGCCACACTGACTAGCGTTGGTGTTGAACGACTGGTCAACTACTGGATGGGTGATCGCGGTTTCGCCCCGTTCCTGAAAAAACTTCGTGATGGGGAGGTCTGATCATGGCCGGTGCATCAGCCAAACAGGTTCTCTTCGAACCAATTTTTAATAACAACCCTATCGCCCTGCAGATCCTCGGTATCTGTTCGGCGCTGGCGGTAACCACCAGCATGAGCGTCAGTATCGTTATGTGCCTGGCGGTTATCGCAGTAACTGCGTTTTCTA
>CAYUNQ010000323.1:0-2297 GCA_964446185.1 uncultured Marinobacter sp.
CTGCATACCCTCCGGTGGCGAATTCACCAAGCGGTTCAACGCCGCCAGCAGGTCCGGAAAGCGATAGCCGGGAATAAAACCATCCAGCCGGCCATGGAGTTCCCGCACCAGGTCGGTCGTGGGCCGTAATTCCAGCGTTTCCAGCCACTGGTACAGCTGGTTGATGCGCTGAACGTCGATGCGGCTGTGGCGGCCGCTGCCGTCCACTTCCTGCAGCACCGGCACTTCCGCTTTCCGGCGCAGGTCGCTCAGGCGCAGGTCCAGTTCGCTGAACAACAGCTGGTAATAGCTGGAGGATTGGCCGAAGGCGTAGTGTTTCGGCCGCTGCTGCGCCCGCAAACCCACCAGAAAGCCCGTGCTGCGGGCAAAGTCGCCGCCCTCCAGCCATTTACGACGAAGGCTCAGGGTTTCGGTGTCGTCTTTCAATGTGCGCAGCTTGCCGTAGAAATGCTCCATGGCGTTGTACTGGGCCATGCCCCGGCGGGTTTTGCGCAGGAAGTGCTCCACCTCCTGGGCTACGGCCTGGATGGGCTTATACAGGGCGTTCAGGCTGATGGACGAACGGAACAACTGGTCCGCCAGGCTGTGGTCGTCATGGCTCTCCAGCAGCCGCACCATGGCTTCCAGGGTTTCGAACAGGTTGCTGCCATCTGGCAGGCGGGTGTCCGGATTCAAGAACATCAGCGTGGGCTTGATGTGGCGCTCATACAGAGTGACGATCTGCTCGAACAGGTTCTGTCGGAACTCCAGGTATTTCTCCGGCGCCCGGCTGGCGTCGCCGGACAGATCTGCCAGCTGGGCGCTGATAGTCTGCATGCGCAGCACGTTCTGGCGCAGCAGGCCGATCAGCTGGCTGACCCGTTCGTTCAGGTCGTCCCGCAGTTCGGTGTAATCCGGATCAGCCTCGCTGAAGCTGCTGATTTCCAGGCGGTTGCGTACATCCCGCAGGGTCACCAGGTGGCCCCGCAGGCGAGCGTCGGTTAATTCCTGATAGAGCGAGGCGTTGCAGGCCCGCATCAGGTTGATCAGGGCATCCTGGAACACCAGCCGGCGTTCGCCATCGGCTTTGATAATGTCGATGATCAGGCCGCTGCGGAACAGGTTGTCGGTATTCATCGCCAGCCGCACCCGTTCCCGGTCCGCCTTGCCGAGACTGCGCGTGTAGTCCATCACCTCGGCCACCAGGTCGCTTTCGCGGATGTACCGGGCTTCGTTCCGGTCCATGCGCTCGATCATCCGGAACAGGATCTTCGGGTGCTCGAACAGCAGCCGGGTGGTGTCCAGGGTGCTGAAGCGTTTACTCATCCGCGGGCTCCAGCAGGCTGTTCTGGGTCTGGTCTGCCCAGTGGCTCAGGGATTCACCGCCGGTAAAGCCTTCCGCGCCACCCCAGAACACCAGTGTGCGTTCCTTGCTGTAAGGCCGCGCGGTGCGCATCTGCCCCACTTCCAGGTGCCGGCCAATCAGGTAGATCACTTCGGCACTGGCGCTGTGGGTGGCGGCGGAGAACAGGTTGAAACCCTGCTTGCGCAGCCGTTCCAGCAACGATGGCATCTGGCTGATGTCCACACTGGCCAGCTCGTCCAGCACCATGGGGAAGGACAGCTGCACGCCCGGGTACAGCACCCGCTTGAGCAGCCGGTACACCAGTTCCAGGTTGATCAGCGCGGTGGTGGAGGTGGACTGGCCTTTCTTGTCCAGGTTGGCGGCGTTTTCCTTACGGGTGCGGTAGGAAATACCGGTGATCACCTTGTCCATGGTCAGGCGCTTGCTGCCGCCCTGCTCCCCGAAAAAGTCTGCCACGAACACCCGCAGGCGGTCGTAAAAGGCGTCAGACTGCAGCTGGTTGCCATACGGATCGATGTTGTTGGCTTCTTCCACCAGGTTGCGGAATTTCGGATCGGTGTGGATATCCACCCGGATTTCCACCAGGTCGTTGATGCGCACACCGTCCAGTTCCCGGTTCAGCTGGGCCTCGAACCGAGCAATGTGTTCGTGGTTGGATTTCAGGGCCTGTCGGTAACTGGCCACGGTTTCGTTGTGAATGCCAACCTGCTGTTCCAGCACGCTCCAGCGCTCGGCCATGCCGGCGAACAAGTCCGACAGGCTCTTGAAGGTTTCCCGAATAACCGAGGATGTCGGGCTGTCTTTCTGCAGTTCGCCGTCGCTGTCTTCGTGAATACCCAGGTACACAAACTGACGCAGGTGATCGAGGATGTTACGGCGGCGCTCTTCCAGGTCGTCCAGTTGGCTTTGCAGGTCATCGAAAGCGGCGGCAGACACCCGCTCGATATCCAAC
>CAYUNQ010000324.1:0-2260 GCA_964446185.1 uncultured Marinobacter sp.
CGCGATTATAGACCCGCGCATGACCCTGACGCTGCCTCCGCACATTACTGCAGCCACGGGCATGGACGCGCTTACCCACGCCGTTGAGGCCTTCACCTGCTTGGCGAAGAACCCACTGAGCGACGCCTATGCCACCGGCGCCATCAGGAAAATCAGCCAATCCCTGCTGGCGGTTATGGACAACCCGAAAGACGAGAACGGCCGGCTTGAGCTGGCGCAGGCTTCAACCATGGCCGGCATCGCCTTTTCCAACTCCATGGTGGGACTGGTGCACTCACTGGGGCACGCCACCGGTGCCATCTGCCACCTGCCCCATGGCCTGTGCATGAGCCTGTACCTTCCCTACGTGCTTGAATTCAACCTGGAGAGCATCCGGGAGCCGCTGGCTGAACTCCTGCTCTATCTGGAAGGCCCGGAAGTCTATTCCGCCACACCTGCCTCTCGCCGCGCCGAAGCCAGTATTACCGCCATCCGCAAGTTGCGGGATGCCCTGCACAAGCGCTGCGAGCTGCCTCGCACACTGAAAGAAACCGGCAAAGTACTGGAAACCCAACTTGAGGCTATCGCCAGCCAGGCTCTGGACGACGGGTCCATCATGTTCAACCCCCGGGAGGTCAGTCTTGAGGATGCCCTTACTGTGCTACGCAGGGCCTGGGCCTGAGGTTTGGGTCAAAATCATTGAAACAACCAAATAAAACGGTAATATTTAGCAAGCGTACTGGCAGGGAGTTGGCCGGATAAGTGCATTTTTGACGCATCGGCCACTTCCATCAGAGTTTCTTGCCATGACAAACCGAATCAGACACTTCCAGAGCGTTGCTATCCGGACACTCTCTGGCCTGGTCGCCGCGGGCTGTTTTTCAATGACAGCCCATGGCGAAGAAGCCGGTCCGGGCGTGTTTTACTTCAACGTATCCCCTAACGGCTATCCCCCATACCTGATCGTCGAAAACCCGGAACCCGCGGGAATCATGTGGGATGTGGTGGAGCTTATTGTTCCCCGCCTCGGCTACCGGGTAGAGGCGCGGAAGATCCCCCGCAAACGGGTAGACCAGATGCTGGAAGAGGGCTACATCGACGGCACTCCCCGAGCCATTGAATGGACCGAAGAGCCGGAGAAGTTCCTGTTTACCGATCCCGTGGTGCACGTTGAGGAAGTTTTCTTCTTCCCGAACGAGTCAGACCTGGACTACCAACACCCCAGTGACCTGTTCGGTAAAACCGTGGTCACCCACCTGGGCTACCTCTACCCTACTCTGGCCCCCTACTTTGAAGACCGGCGTATCAAGCGTTTTGATGTTTCCCGTGACCGGGACATGTTCCGCTTTCTGCGCCACGGTGACCGATTCGACACCGCACTGGCAGACCGGCTGGTAGGCCAGTGGATTCTCCGGAACGAAGGCATGGCCGATGAATTCAGAAGTTCCGGCCGCGCCATCAGCCAGTACGGTTTCCGGCTTATGCTGCGGCCCGACTGGACCGACTTTGCCGACTCCTTCAATCAGGAACTGGAGCTTGTCCGGGAGAATGGCGAACTGGACGCCATTCTCGCCAATTACCGCTGACCGCTCCGGTTTGCCGGCTCACTCGAGCCGGCGCAACAACAGCATAGGCGACACACTGAGCACCGGCCGCAGCTGCCAGCGGCCAAACAGAGCCAGCAGAAATGCGCTGATCAGCGGAACCGGCAGCATCACTTCCCAATGCCACTGAAAACTGCCCTCGAACATTCTCACCTGCAAAGCATAAACCGCCGCTTCCGCCGCCAACACGCCCAATATCCCGGCAAAGAATCCAAGCAAGGCAAACTCGAGCATGGTGCTGCGCACCAGCAGAGACTGTTGGCCGCCCAGCGTTCGCAACAGGGCGCCTTCACGTTGACGGTCCCGCAAGGTCGCGCTGACGACCGCCGCCATCACCACCAGTGCCGCCGCAAGAATCAGCGCCAGAATGGCTTCAATGGCCTGGGTGACCTGGCGGACGATATCCTGGATGCGCTCGATAATGTGATCGATCTCCAGTACCGACACAGTCGGGAAGCGCCGCGAAAACTCGTTCAGGGCCACCTTGTTGTTAGCCCCCAGATGGAAACTGGTAATCCAGGTAGCCGGCATGTCGGTCAGGCCACCGTCCGGGGGAAAGGCAATGTAGAAGTTCGGCTTCATGCTGTCCCATTGCACGGTACGGATACTGACCACCGGCTCGGTAACCTTTTCGGAGCCTATGGTGAAGGTCAGCCGGTCTCCCAGCTTTAACCCCA